>CAISOI010000490.1 GCA_903886985.1 uncultured Chthonomonas sp. | reverse complement strand
GCCATCCAAAAATACAAGGAACGGAATTCCAGATTTTTCGCCGCCCATCTTCGCAAGGTATTCATTACCGCCCGGATTTTCATCCGATTTTACCTTTTCGCCATTTTCCATGACATCCAGATAGGTAACCACAAAATTGTTATCCATGATCTTTTTGTTGGCAGGTACCGCCAGAGCTGCTTCGAGCTTCTTGCACCAACCGCACCAGGTCGCGTGGAAGATAACCACAACGGGTTTCTTTTTGGCTGCGGATTCGGCAACGGCTTTCTTGATGATGGAAGTTGCAGGCGCGGGTGCTTCCTTGTCTGCCCTGGCATTCACCCCAGCCGACATACATAGCGCAGTTCCTATAACCGCAAGAAATAGTACATTAGATTTCTTCATAAACATTTCTCCTTTTGATCCAAGATCGATGACAGAATACAACTTAAACAGTGCGCGACAGCTTTGCCATAGACTTTCTGGTCGTACGCACACGCACATTCTTTCGAATGAGTGCACGTTCTAAAAGATGATAAAAAACATCCCGATCAGCTCCACGAATTACTGCTTGCTCATGTGCCTCGGCAAGTACTCGCGGATACCCATTGCCTTTCTGGGCTTGATTAACAGCTAAAGTATGAACCAAATTCAGCATTGTTTCATCCTCCGCCACCCATCTGGGAAACTCCAGCCTTGCAATCTCGGCACCAACGTGTACATAGCAAAAGTGAATACGATTACACTCTTCATAGGAATTCAGGATTTTTGATCTACTACCAAATACGGCAGATCGATCGCCTACGTTCAGCAAATTTTCAAATAAAATCGTATCTGTGAGATTTTCCACTCCGCCGCAGGGAGCCGTCCTCCGCATGGGTGGGGCATGATCCGGGCAATTTCGATCACAGTCTATTCGATCAAACGGGCACTGCAACACCCGCAAGGCATTGACAACATCTCGGCTGCCAGAGCGACTGATGTAGCTAACGACCGGCATTTTGCTCTCACGCCCTTTTGCAAATAGACCTTGCAGCGCTTTCAAGCTTTCACTCTTGACGGAGTCGGTCTCTTTTTCCACCATCCAGAGGATAAGGGTTCCATCGGCAAATGCAACCGTGGGAATTCCTTTGTCGCCATATTCGGCAATCAGCGACGCCAATCCATTGTGCTCAAGATTGTCTCGAAGCTGCCCAACCCGTTTCGCGGAAAGAATCTCACCTTCTGTGGAGCTATCTTCCAGAGTATCATCCATATTAACGACAGGTTCGGAGCTGAGTTTCGCAAAGGCGTTTTCGCCGTATCTAAGCACAACTTTACCGAGATTGAGGACGCAACAGTGTGCGGCGGCATTTCTATCGGGAATTATCTGAGAGCCGTCTGTGGCAAGGGCAATGTATTCCGAGGGGCGGTCCGGCTGCGGGAAAGTTTGAAATGGGTAATTGTTAGGGTCGAAGCTGGCGACTAACCAGCTCGTTTGTGATTTGTCGAGCTTCTGTGCGACGGCGACGTAGTCATTGTCGAGGTTGACAATACGCTTCTTCGCTTCTCGCAACATGTCGCCCAGAATAGCATGGTTCCTGGAAAGCTCCTCTGCGATCGCAGTGATTCCAGGTGCCAGTCGGGCGACATCTAACATATTTGGATGCGCCTATGTCCCCGGAGCGGTACGACTGCGGAGATACGCTTCTTCATTAGCTGTGAGATCTTTCGACGAGAGCCGCGCAGCAGTCTGTTCACTGGTCTCCATCGAAGGTGCTTGAGACGCAGTAGTACTTTCGGGGCGAGGTGTTCCCTCTTCCAAATCGTCCATGCTGACGAGCACCACGTAACGCAAGAAGAAGTTTCTTTCGCGTTCCGTCAATCTCGATTTGCCCTCTTCTGAGAGTCCATCGAGCCACTTCGTCTTCATTTGATTCCGGACATCTTCGTGGCGATGTCGCACTTCACGGGTTAGGCTCTCGTGGTCAATTTCCACAGAGACTTCTGCCGGGTTGTAAACCTTAAGAATAGACCCGCTCAGCCCGCCATAATAGCTGAAATACATTTGAGACTTCATATCTTCGTCCGTGGTCTCACGACGCCTGATTCTTACTCTTGAATTCTCAGTGAGTACTGCCATTTTATTCTCCCAAACCAATAAATTATGCGACTATTTGATACTATGTAGTAAGTACTAAATGTCTGAATATTACTAGAAATTAAATATTTACCAATCGAACTGCCAGCCAGTCCGTCAATATTCCAATACTTGCGTTCTGATCCACTTTTCGGCGCGCCTGTACAAAGAGATGCAGCGCCTCCTGCCAGTGTTCGGGGCCGAGTTTCCTCGAAGCCAATTCCAACCGATCTCGATACTGCCCATGTACAATCATAGCATCTGATCCGCACAGTCGAATGGCGAGCATGTCGCGAAACACTGCCGCGAGGAGATCAATCACGGTTCCGAGCTGTTTGCGTCCGACTTTCTCTTTCGAAACAGTTTCGCCCTCTTCCGGAGTATCTTTCGCCTTATCAGACGAGGATGACTCCGAGTCCGTTAGCGCTTTCAGATTCCCACAGATTTTGCGAATCTGTTCCCCGAGCTTCAATGCCTGCAGCGGGCTTGAATTCACGAGGCTCTCGGCAAGGTCCACAATCTTCTCAATATCCTGTTGTACCCCAGGATTTTGCGCCAAACGCATGGCGGAGCCAACCTTGCCCTCGGCATAGGCAGCAGCAGTCATTGCCTCTTCGGGAGTGATGGTGAGCCGCAATTCGAGATATTTCGCCAGGTCTGCAATAGGCGATGGTTGGAGTCGCAGAATTTGTGATCTTGAAATAATCGTCGGCAACATACGCGAAGCATGGGGCGTCAAGAGCACAAAAAGGGCATAGGGAGGCGGCTCCTCCAGAACTTTCAGCAGGCTGTTCGCCGCCGATTCTGTCAGCGTATCCGCCCGCTCAATGATGTATACTCGTCGTTTGCCTATGGTTGGCGCAAACGAAATGGTATGCTGTACCACGCCATTCGGCTTGCCATCCCGATCCCAGAATTGCCAAATCTGTGTGGCATCGCCGGCAGGGGGAATCACCAGAATTTCAGTCTGATTACCGGTCCCGAACCGCTGGCAGGACTCACATTCGCCGCACGAGTCATAAGGATCAATCTGCGGATTCAAGCACGCGGCAGCCTGCGCGAAAGCGAGTGCCAATGCCGTCTTGCCGATATTCTGAGAACCTACCAGCAGATAGGTTCCGGCAATCTGGTCATTTTCCAGCGCTTTACGCAGTGCTTTGACCGCAGGCTTTAGTCCAAAGATAGAATCAAATGACATTTTCTGTGAAGTCGCCCTATTGCCACGGAAGGTCGGACATTGGCAGTATTAGGTCGCCCTCAAGCGCAAGCAGGCGCTCCGCTTGAATGGCCGCCATACAACCGGATCCCGCAGCAGTGATTGCCTGGCGATACTCATGATCCTGAACATCCCCACAGACAAATACGCCCGGAACGCTCGTTCGCACATCGCGATGCGCCTTCAGATAGCCATTTTCGTCCATATCCAACTGCCCCTTGAAAAGGTCACTATTGGGACGGTGCCCGATGGCAATAAATACTCCCGCACATTCCTGCTCCGTTAATTCCCCGGTGATCGTATTCTGCAGCACGGCGCTGGTGACGCGCTTTGCATTGGGGTCTTTGATATCGACCACGGCACTGTTCCAAGCAAATGCGATCTTGGGATTTTCAAAAGCACGTTGCTGCATGATCTTCGATGCCCGCAGCGAGTCTCGGCGGTGAACGATGGTTACTTTGCTGGCAAAATGTGTCAGGTAGTGCGCCTCTTCGATCGCGGTATCTCCACCGCCTACCACAAGCAATTCCTTATTTCGGAAAAGCGGGAGCGCACCATCGCAGGTCGCACATGCAGAAACACCAACGCCTCCAAGTCCACCTTCCCAGATGGGCTTCTCCGCATCTATCCCCAACCACTTTGCTGCAGCTCCGGTGGCAACGATCACGACCTGCGCGGTGTAGACCGTATCCTCCACCCAAATCTTGAAAGGACGCTCGGAGAAATCGACCTTGGTCACGAGGTCCTCCACGAATCGAGTTCCAAAGCGCGCAACCTGCTCGCGCATCTGCATCATGAGTTCCGGCCCCATAATTCCATTTGGAAAGCCGGGATAGTTTTCGACTTCTGTGGTGATGGTTAGCTGACCGCCAGCACCCTGCATCGACTGCCCAACCCCCACTCCGCCATCAATCATGAGGGGATTCAAGTTGGCACGCGCCGCATATAACGCCGCTGTGTAGCCTGCGGGACCACTGCCGATAATGATGACTTTTTCGAGACCGTTTGAGACTGACATTCTGTAATCTTTCCTTCTACCAGATCAGGGATTTATACCTATAGGATACCGGAATTGGGCCACTTTCTTCGAGGAGTCTGGGTGAGAGAGAGGTAAATGGATGGTTGTAAGAGAACGGAGTTGATTATCCGGCTCTTGGGGAAACGGCAGAAAGGCGAATGGGCGAAGTGAAAAACCATTTGGCCCTTTATGAAAAACATTTTGCGAAACCGAAGAGTGACACTATATCGTATAAAGGGGAGAAAATCCGCTTCTGAAGTTATATGTCGATTTCTCTGGATCAAGGTCACAAGCAGATCGTTCGCAAGCTCCGGATGACGTGTTGGTGCGTGGTTCGGGCAACGCTCAATGTGACGGATTGTTTCGTTGTATGCACAGATGGAAATTGGTTATGGCTGAGACGGCTGCCGGGCGAATGAATTCGCGGCTACGAGAGGCACGAAGTCGCCCTGCGGCGACTAATTAAGCAGCACAGGTAATCGTCTCTCATTAAGAGGCTAGGTTAACACCGAATGTGACAAATTTGGTATTGCCAGGATTTCGTGCGATGTCAATTGCTGGTATTGGTTGTTTTTCTTTCTTGTTGGACTAATCTGCCTCTTGACACCAGATATACAGTTCGATCAACGAGATAGCTCAAACCCGAAGAGCCGGTGACCCAACGTATGGAATTCGCTTGCAATTCGGCGGATTTCGCCGGTATGGATCCTATTCTTCGTAAATTTGCACTGTCCGTTTTGCTGATCCATAGCTCCCTTGTGTATACCGGAACTGAAGTTTTAGTTGCACGTGTAGCCAAAAACCATGCAATAAATTTACCGTCCGGGCTTACCTGAGCTTCCTCAATCCAGTAGAAGGCTGGCATCTCATATTTCTGTATACCATATTGCTTTCCTTTGACTAGGTTAAGAATTGAACTCGAAGCCATAGTTCGTTCATTGTTTACGAAAAGCAGCATGACGCTGGTGTGCATCCTGCTGTTCGTACAGTACGGATTCAACAAATTCCAGTTTTCTCCGGGAGTTTCGAGTGTAAACTCCTTGACCTGTTTTGGATTTTGTACGTTCATCAAAACAATTACTGGATACCGTTTATTCTTGGGCACCGACTTCGTGTGAGATTCTCCGATAGTCGTCCACGAGTGCAGTTCCTCAATGTAGCAATATGGAATGGGCATTTGATACCACGGTAGATCCGGAGCCGTTTCAAGCTGAGGATTTACATGCCATTGTCGACCGTCCAAGGTTGCGGTAACCAGTGCTTCTGGAGGGCCAACTAGGGCGGAGACAATAAATGAAATGGAGTTTCCATCAACCCGTATCGTTTTAACATCCATATCTGGCGTCAACTTGTCCAACAATAGGTGCAGCTTTTTGCTGAAATCCACGTGAGACGTCTCACTTTGAGTTTTTGTGTTAAAAGTGTAAAACGAGTCGTAACCATGTTTCGTTGTCACGGCGTACCAGAGTGTGTCCTTGCCTGACCAACCATATGCCAAAGGCAGCCATTCCCAGAATTGTGCACGCGCAGGTATCTTGGCAACCTCGGTAGATAGGCTCCTTAGGTCGGGGCCTGTAAACGATTGCGTTTGCGACGCACTGAGCTTAGACACATTTACTGGCGATAGGTCGTAAAGGCGTGAAGGCAAACGAGGCTCTCCACAGCTTTGATTCAAGAGCACCAACATTGGAATGTATATCATTCGTGGTCTGCTTTCGTTAAAATACTAGTAATTGGTGCAGGTCAACTTTAGGACTGCGAGCATGGATAAGCCCGATGGAGTGGCCGGATTTGGGTTCTGCTTTTCGTGTGGGCAAAAAGCCCCTAGAGCATTGACGGGCGCTTTGATATTTGGAATGTTCGTGATTGGCTCGTAAACTTCGTAATTCTTCAGCTACTTGATTGTAATTCGAAGAAGTTCGGTTTCTCGATTATTGTCTTTGTCGTTAAGCAAAACAAACTGTTTGTCGCCTGGGAGCCACGCCATTGAAGTCAGGAGAGAATTAGTTTCCAGTGGACCTTCAACGGGTATTTCTTTCCAGATGTGAGCTTTTCGATCAATAATTCCCAAGTGCGTTCTCCCATTTCTGTCCAGAAATGTTACTGCAACAAGCTCCTGGGCAGTCGATAATGCATAAGAACGCAGCGCCGTGAAGTTAGATGGCAAATCAACTTTCTCTACAGAGATGCGCTTCCCACTGAAGAGCATTGTCTCCTGGATCCTGAAATTCGGCAAGAACTTCCCGTTCACGCCGTCAACGAAGTCTGCGGATATTAGGTAACCCCCTCGGCTCACACCCAATCTGTTGAACAGTACAGTTCCCAGTTCGAATGGTTTGAATGAATGAGGAACTCGACCTTTATAATTCACGTGACCGCGAAACTTGCCGTGACTGGGGAGCTTGAATACCTGGATCGCATGCGATTTTATAACATTGATAAAAAACGAACTATCCGGGCTCCAAAATAGAACGTCAGCACGTCCGTAATTGTTTACGACCGCAGACCAGCTTCGAACAATTCTGCCTTTCATATCGAACAATGCCAGAGTGTACTTGAGAGATCCAGGTCCAACTCTGCCCTTAATCGGGGTGACACGGTATCCCAGCACGTATCTAAAATCTGGCGACACAGACATGACCTCGAAGTCGTGTTCAACTGGGGCGTGCTCAATAACTCTGGCAATCTCGGTCCGACCGGATTCCGTATCCACTAACTCAATGTTACGCCCATCCTCGAGCACTTTGCGAGAACCAATTGTCCGAATCGATCGAGGCATTGACTTCAACGTGGCAACCCTAGTTACCGTTGGGTTGGGATGAACATTTTGTGTGAGATGAACTGAGGAGGAGGTTTGCAAAATCGCAGGTGAGACAATACAGGAAACTATTAATGCATATTTTGAGATCATAATTTACACCTCTTATCCGTCACGAAAAGATGTTATAAAAATCCATTTGCTTTGTGCCAAGACACTTTTACACACCAAAGTTCGAAATTTAGCATTTAGTTCAAACTGCTCCAAACGCATTCAACCGCCCTTCTAACACCAGAGTTCTGTGCATTACAAGCTTCAGTCCAAATAATATTGTTTATGATGTTGAGATATCCACGCGATCTCCATGGCTGGGAGGTTGCGATATGACCAAGAAATCTGCGTCAACTTCACCTTCATTCCGAACAAGGTGAGGTATCCCTGGCGGAATTTGTATCCCACAATTGGACAATACTACGATCTTCTGCCCATTGATTTCGAAGACAAGTTCACCTTTGAGAACATAGAAAAACTGCTGAGAGTTGTTGTGCATGTGTAATACTTCCGAGGTGCCAGGGGGCATTTCTTCACGGATTACGCTCAGTCTCGCGTTTTGTACAAGGTGGTACCCAAAACAGCCATTGCCCCATGTGTATTCGTTCTTACCGCCAGAAAAGATAGGTTCAATCTTTTTGAAAAGCTGTAATCGAGGAGTATAACCGTGCCGTCTTGCATTTACCTGAGTCTTATATTTGCGCGTTCTTAGGGGATTGTGATATTTATCATGCCATGCACGCTCTAATCGTTTGACAAATGAGGTCGTGGGACCATTTGGGAAACGATC
>CAISOI010000489.1 GCA_903886985.1 uncultured Chthonomonas sp. | reverse complement strand
TCCCGAGCGTGGTAAGACTGGTAGAGGTAGATTCGGCGGGGCACTTGGTAACGGTGTCCTTGACGAGAGTGCCGGTTTCTTCGCGGCGTACGTTCCAGGAAATGCGGTTCTCTCCTATCCGGATGGATTTGCTAAGAAACTTCCGAAGAAGGCGAATCTCCTATTCCAGATTCACTACACACCAAACGGGAAACAGGTCGACGATCAAACAAAGCTTGGCCTCGTCTTTGCGAAAACCGCACCAAAACATCTGGTCGAAACATATGGCATTGCGAACCGATTCCTTAGTATTCCAGCAGGTGCGGACAATCACGTCGAAACCGCAAATGTTAAACCGCCAGTCCCAGTTACTTTGATCGGATTTTCACCGCACATGCATGTTCGTGGAAAAGCCTTTAAGTACGAACTGGTTTCGGCAGATGGCAGCCGCAAGACATTGTTAGATGTTCCCAAATATGATTTCAACTGGCAGCTCTACTATAAATTCAAAGATCCCCTCGCTATTCCGGCGGGGTCACAAGTGGTTGCCACTGCAGTCTATGACAATAGCAAAAAGAACCCATCAAATCCCGATCCAACGAGAACAGTGCCTTGGGGTCCGCAAACCTATGACGAAATGATGCTGGGTTACGTCGAATACTACCAGACGAATCCACCAGTCCAAGCATTATCAAGTGCCGGAATTAAGTAAGTGAACACCGCTCAGCATTTTCGCTGAGCGGTTTTGTTTTTTAGTAACAAGAGATCACTGTGAATAAAAATCCGACGAATATGGACAGTGCGTCCCCGCCATTCTGGAGCAGTAATCAAGAGGAACTTCTACTCAGACTTGATACAACAGAAGTAGGACTAACTACCGAAGAAGCAACTCGCAGATTAGCATTGGCACCTGCAGATCGACGTACGCACCAACATCTAAGTTCCATAGTTCTGTTGATTTCTCAATTCAAAAGCCCGATAATCCTCATTCTCCTCTTTGCTGTCGGCCTCTCCTTTTCTCTGCACGACGGCGTCAACGCCTGTATTATCCTTGCGATTGTGTTGATGAGCGGCCTGCTCGGATTCTTTCAGGAACGAGGCGCAGCAGATGCGGTCGAGAAACTTCTGGCAATTATTCAAGTGAATGCGACTGTAATTCGTGACGGAATTCATGCCGAAATTCCCGTCACAGATATTGTTGCTGGAGATATCGTGGTCTTGAATGCGGGCGACGTGATCCCTGGAGATTGCCTGCTATTAGAGTGCAACAGCCTGTTCATAAATGAAGCAGCTCTTACCGGTGAGACATTCCCCGCAGAAAAGTCTGTTGGGAAGGTCGGTACAGATGCCCCACTAAGCACTCGCACGAACACACTTTTCGCGGGCACCTACGCGGTAAGCGGCAGCGGAAAAGCAGTTGTGGCTCGGACAGGTAGGGAAACCGAGTTTGGCAAAGTTTCCGAATCACTCAAAGTAAAGCAGCCGGAAACCGAGTTCGAACGGGGTATCCGCCGGTTTGGATATCTATTGATGGAAGTAACCCTCATGATGGTGATCTCCATTTTTGCCATCAATGTTTACTTAAATAAGCCGGTAGTCGATTCATTTCTCTTTGCCCTTGCTCTCGCGGTAGGGCTAACTCCCCAGCTTCTCCCCGCCATCATCAGTGTAAATCTCGCGCATGGTGCGCGACGAATGGCAGATGTCAAAGTCATCGTAAAGCGTCTCTCCTCCATCGAGAACTTCGGAAGTATGGACATTCTCTGTTCTGACAAAACTGGCACTCTGACACTCGGCGAAGTGAAATTGGAGAGCGCGGTAAATATTGACGGTGTTTCATCTGACAAGGTTTTACTCTACACAAAGGTCAATGCAACGTTTCAGACGGGATACACCAATCCGATTGATCAGGCGATCATTGATTTTGTGCCTGATTCGGGCATTCAAGTTGATATCTCCGCATATCAGAAGCTGGATGAAGAACCGTACGACTTTATACGAAAACGACTGACCATACTGGCAACAGTGGCAAATTCCAGCATTATTGTGACAAAGGGCGCGCTCTCCAATGTGCTCGAAATCTGTTCTAATTGTGAGTTGCAAGATGGAACCACTGGACCTATTGATCCGCAACGACCTAAAATCCAGG
>CAISOI010000488.1 GCA_903886985.1 uncultured Chthonomonas sp. | reverse complement strand
TATCTCTTTTCTACCGAACTGCACCAACGCCAGGACATCCAAATCTGGCAGTCCTGCTGTTGGTTGGTTGTACCGCTTCATCAGAGAAATGATCTCGGATTTCATGAGTCCGAAGTCGATGTGGGTTTCGACTAAAGTTCCGTCAAGGTCGAAAAGCACCGCATCCAAATTGCGGAATAGATTGTCCATAGTCGAATTATAACTGAGCATTCAGCGCCCCGTCAAACCAAATCCGTTTATGCCAATCCACTGAGTGAGATCAGATTGGTATTGGCATATACACGTCTTGCCGGTGTCATCCGTGGCCACCCGGCGAAAGGCAGTGAACTAAAATGCTGAATTCTATTTCCATTTCAATCGTCGTTTGCTCTCATTTCGTAAGCGTCCTATCCTGTGATTCCACCCATACTGACACCAGAAAGCAGCAATCACCTAAGTCCATTTTGATAAGTGCGTTCACCGGTAAAGACACCGAAACGGCATTGCTGATCCGTGAAACACTTATTACCGATCTCGCAAAATCCGGCAATTTGTCGCTGCTGGATGGAGCCCAACTCCCGAGCAATTCGCGGACTTCGTATGCCTACAAAATTGTGGGTAATTGCTCTATAGTGGATAGCCGAGTGGTATTGAACATTCGCACCGTGAATCCTCAGGGACAGATTGTTGCTGGGGCAGCCGAAAGCGCAACTGGAGCATTAGAAAGCGCGAGCAATCTCGCTCATCAGGCAGCAACTCGACTTGAACCAAGGTTGATTTCACTGATATCGCCTCAGGTTGCTACCGCAGTTAAGTCGGCATCGAAGCCTGTCTCTCGTTCAGCGAGCAGCATTAAGACTGCATTGCTTGTGTCTCACGCGCCAGTTTCATCGACCCCGCCCGATACAGAATCGTCTAGCACAACTGCAGCTGTCATCAATTCACCCACCATATCGGAAACACCGCGTACTATCACAAAATCTGCGCCCGCAAACGAACCAGTTGCTCCATCCAGAGTTGTGCCTTATACGGGTGTGATCATCGACACTCGTGGGCTTGGCTTGAGCCGCAGCATGGCACCTTCCATTCGTAGAGCTAATGGCACAAAGCTATGGGCGGGAGTGGATGCCGATCCTGACTTCGTTATCAGCGAAGGAATTGTCGTTTATGCCTTCACTATGGATCAGGCATTGCAAGACAGTCGTGCGGGAAGTCGGCCTCTGATGTTGAAAGCTATTACTCGACACGATACACCTTTTCCAAGTGATCCTCTATTATCTGATGAGGATTCGGAACTGCTCATGAAATTATCCGAGCGCGACGGTTTCCTGGCAAAGTATCATGTAGTATTCGTTGTGGATAAATAATCACATTGTAGAAGACCAACAAACTTTCAAGGCATTTGAAAAAGGTGGGTACCAAGAGTGAACGGATTGAGTTACTTTGCAATACGACTTGTGTGCTTCAGTATATGCCTGCCTTCAACACAACTCGACTTAAAGAAACCCAAAGGTGTAGTTGAGCAACTGATTCATGCGGTCGATTCCCGAAATCTAGCGATTACATCGAAGCTTTATAAGCCTCGAACTGTCGGCGGCAAGAAGTTGCCGCCTGCGAAAGATTTGTTCGCGGCAAGCGATTATATTACCAAATCGTCCGTCACACAGGCTGTGGCAGTAAATGCCAAGCTCGTATATGTTGAGTATTTGATTGATGCATACCGCAAAAAGAATCACAGATTAGTATTAGAAATAAAGATGGTCGCCGAAGTCAGCAAGTTTCCAAATGGTGAATGGAGAGTAACAGTTGCTGCCACGGATGCCGCTAAAGTTGATGTTTCCAAGTGGTTTCCGGATAAAAAACGCTGGAACCATTCAAAGTATTTAGAACTGCACAGAAGGAAGCAATAGTAGTCAGATCCTATTGCAGATTTGCTGTTAACTGAGGCTAGTTTTCAAACTCTTTCCTACTCATTGATCATGACAATCGAAGAACAATTTAAGCTCGCGAGCGAATATCTCCGTGACACTGAAATAGAATGTCATGTGGATGGGAGCGAACTGCGATTCACGGATAAAGTAGAGATAGACGAGAATGACCGTAGGGTAAGTGCACTCTTAAGCGTGATAATCGCCGCTGTCGCGATTTTATTGATGTTGATCTCGGGGATATCTATTGTCAATACGTGGAGTTTTATTTCCATAATCTTCCTACTTTGTGCATTAAGCCTTATTTACTGCTTTAGAATGCCTTTAGGCCGGAAGACTTATCTTATCTATAACGTCCATTCAAACGCAGTCGTAATCGAAGTTGAGTCCCTGTTCAGATGGAATCGATTTCGTGACCCAAGAATATGGTCCGCCTACACTCGAGATCAAAATGGCGTCAAATTGCCGTTCGTTGGCGGACGACGTTCCAGTCCTCCAAAAGGCTTACTACTTAGCAGGTCCATTCCCATGGATCGGATACAGTGTTTCGAAATTCGAGACATCCGGCGAGGTAATTCTTCGAGAGTTGAATTCTATGCAGTTACAGCCAGCGGGGAGGAGGACTTATCACAGGGGGCAATGCCTGTGGGACATCCACCCTTTGAAAAAATAGTGCTTCTTCTGGCTATGTTTGGTGATAAGCCAGTGTACATGGTAGAACAGAGTGGGTTGTGGAATGAAAAGCGGGAGGAGCTTAAACCGGAGGAATCTGAGGTCCTTGGAAGCAACACTCTGTTGCGACCGTCGGAGAATCCAAATGTTGATGGTAGTACATTGTTACGCCCTGCAAAGAACAGCCCGCAAGATGAGACCGTTCTGCTGATACCCGCTGAGATTACGGATTTAGACACAACCACCCGTCAGGTTCAATGAGTCAGTTCGTACCGCCTCTCTTCTGATCTCCTCCTTTAGATTTCCATCTCTATCGTTGACAT
>CAISOI010000487.1 GCA_903886985.1 uncultured Chthonomonas sp. | reverse complement strand
TCAGGTTTCCGCTGTTCAGTGCACGTTTAAGAATGAGTTTTCCCGGAGCAACCTCCTTAATCACGGCAAACGGTCCTGCGTTCCATTCGGTCTTAATGTCTCCCGCGCCTTTGGAGTTGACTGCCGATAGATTGGTGACTTGCGTTAGAACTTCAATCGTTCTGCGCCCGTTCCAGTTTTTTGGTCCTTTGAGTGAAAACATCGGATCCGGGATATCTTCCCTTATCTTTACTGGAATATCGATGGTCTTGAATTCGCTGGGATAGACGGCGGCAAACCGTAGAGTATAGGACGAATCCCCAGTAACCCTGCCAGCATCCAAAGTATAAGCAAATTTGTCGATGGCAACGATTGACTCATCTGCACCCCTTTTCATGATCCAATAGACCTTTTGAGCACCGCCAGCCTTTGCCGTAAGTGAAATAGTTTTCCCTTCCATCAGGTCGATCTGTTTTTCAGATACACTAAATTCAGAGCCCGATTGAATGAGTGGTCCTACGAGCGATTGCAGGGGCTTTTGGTTTTCATACTCAAGCCTCACCCAATCTGCAGATCGAGTTACCCTTGATACACGTACTTCGTCAATATCCCCGACAAAGCGGTAGTCGTCATACCAGCCGCCGATGTACAATCGAGCGGGGGTTTTGATGTTTAGCGGAGAGTTTTGGGTGGCGGAGACGCCATCCAGCACTCCGTTTACATAGATTCTAGATTCCCCGTTCTGGTACGTATGAACTACGTGCACCCATTTGTCGGGAGAGAGACTACTACTTCCGCTGACATCCGCTCCAGAGAAATAGCATTCCATGTTTACATGCGGTGGGCTGGAATATCGCATGGTCACCTTGCCCTGGCGAGCCTCATTGCCCCATGCCATGACTATGGCGTTTGGCTTCTCAGGTCGGAACCAGGCTTCGGACGTATGCGGTTCAGAACCGGAGGGATAGCCTAGATTCTTTTCGCCTCCGTTGATACCCTTGCCGTTGTCAAAATGGCGACTTTTACCAATCATTCCGGCCGCAGGTGTGGTACCCGTGTCTCTGGTAGTGGTATTGCCGGTTTCGTCTTTTACCAAATCATTCATATGCCAGACACCAACATAGCCATTCGACTGGTTGAACACGGCTGAACCGTTAGACTCACTTTGGGCGGAGGGATTGCCCCAGTACATCTTGATTCCCTGATGCGCATTGCCGGTTATCTTTGGGATTCGAACCCATATCGAAGCCTTGCCAAGGGATGCGTTCCACTCGTCAATCTCATAAAATAGATTTGAGCCATCGCTCGTTGTAAACCGAATATCTGCGCCATTGGGCTTGGTCTGTTGGAAATCGAACCAGTTCTTATCTAAGCGGACTAAAAGTGGGAAGTTCTCTGCTGAAGCAGACGGAGGCAGATTGGCACCATGGGGCGTGGTAAGAATAGCAAAGGATCCTGAGTAGCGCCAATTTTCGTACTGGGCTGCAGCATGCACCGATAAGATGATCTGAAGGAAAAGCACAACAAGCAATCTGAAAGACAAATTGGCTAAAGCTGTCCGACGTGAAACGCAGCTTTTATTTACTTGCCGCTCGAATCGAAACAACAGTATCTGGGGAGACGACTCTATTGCAGAATAAAACCCACGGAACACTCTGTCTTTCATTATCTTCTGTTTACCTGTGTATTGTGCTCTCTCAATAACCGACTAATTTTGGGTCGATCCTGCTCCAAATGT
>CAISOI010000486.1 GCA_903886985.1 uncultured Chthonomonas sp. | reverse complement strand
TTGTGGCATCGGGCACATCCGACAGTTAAACCTAGAAATACAGAACTCGAAGTCGAGAGCATGTCGTCGAGTTCGTCATAGCGTTCTTTTTCCACCTGGCTCTTGGTGATCTGGGTGGCGTGGGTTCCTGCGGCGAGGAAGCCTGTCGCCTGGAGTGCGAGAGGGGAATCGGGTTCATACTCGTCGCCAGCCAACTGCCATTTTACGAAAGTGTTATAAGGAATGTCAGAATTGAACGCTTCGATCAGGAAGTCGCGGTAATGGAAAGCATTTGGGCGATCATAATCTTGTTCGTAGCCGTGACTCTCGGCAAAGCGCGCGAGATCGAGCCAGTGTCTCGCCCATCGCTCGCCGTAACGAGAATCTGCGAGTAATTTATCAATGATGCGGCTATATGCCGAGGGAGATTTATCCCGGATAAAAGCGTCGATTTCCTCGGGTGTGGGCGGCAACCCGATCAGATCGAAATATGCTCGCCGGATCAACGAGACTTTGGATGCGGCTGAGTTTGGTTGCAGTTTGACGGTGGTTAGCTTGGCAAGCACGTACTTGTCGATGTCGTTATGGACCCATTTATTTGGCTTCAAAGTCGGGGCATTGACAGGTTGAAGTGGTAGGAATGACCAGTGCTTTCTGCCCTGTTCCACAGTTAGTCCGGTTAGTTTCTTCGGGCCGCTGTTCGTTACGCGTGGGTCGGGTGCGCCCATTTTGATCCATGATGCAAAATCCGCAATCTGCGAATCGGAAAGCTTGCCCTTTGGCGGCATCTGCAATTTCGGATCAGACCACGAGAGAGCTTTGAGGATGAGGCTGTTTTCGGGCTTTCCGGAGACAATTGATGGGCCAAGAACTCCGCCGGATAAAACTCCCTGTTTTGTATCGAGCCGTAGACCGCCCATAAGAGGCTTGCTGGATGCGGAATGACATGAGTAGCATTCTGCCACCAGTACGGGACGGATTTTGCTCTCAAAAAACTGATTTCCGTCTGGTGGCGGAGATTGAAGACGGCCAAAGGGCGGGGCAATGGCACCGACAACCACACTTGTGGTGAGCAACATGGATAAGGTTAACAACCGATGGGCAAAACTCAATAATATCTCTCGTCTACGGCGAAGAGGCCGTAAGGTTGATCGGAGTAGATTCTCCGATGGGATTTGGTGATACTTACTATGAAAATGTTCCGCGTGCGAAGTTACAAATCCTGCTGAATTGAACGTGGTGACATGCTCAAATCAAGTAATATCGCTTCGTGATCGTCCTAACTTTGATAGAGATCATTTTACCCGTGAAACGGGGGATTGGTTCTCGTTATTCCTCAAGGTAGAATATGCGAAACCCGTTCTGTATATCGACAGGAGAATTCATTCATGCTGAAACCTGCTCTCTTCACGTTTCTCATAACTTCGGCAATCTTATCGTCCTCGGTCCCATTGCTTTCTCAAGTCCCACCTGCTCCTTTGCAATCGAACCCAACCGTAGGGCGAATGTCGCAGACCAGTTCTAATCAGAAAATGGATGCGGGATACGGGGCAAAGATTAAGGAGTTCACTACCGGTCCAGATTTTGTTACTGAGTTGGTAGATCATTTACCCGCATCGGACAAAGTGCCAACTCCTGAAAAGATAAATGGATACATAGCTGGAGCCGCAGGCAAGCTAACAAATACCGCTGGCGTGAATAACTATATGCGGGCTCTTGCGAAGGGGAGCAACCGTGTAAAAGTGATGAGTTTAGGAATGAGCGAAGAAGGTCGCGAGATGATCGTCGTCGCGATTTCGGACGAGGGCAATCTCAAGAAACTAAAGCAGTCTGCCGAAATCACTGGAAAACTTGCTGATCCTCGTACAACTTCGGACGCGGACGCAGAGAAATTGATCAAATCCGGCAAGGCGATCTATTGGTTTACGGGGGCGATGCACTCCACCGAAACGGGCAGTCCAGAAATGCTGATGGAGTTGGCGTATCGACTTGCTGTAGAGGAGAGTCCTTTTATCAAGGCGATCCGCAAGAATGTTATTGTCATGATAACGCCCATTTTGGAAACTGATGGTAGAGACCGAGTATTGGATGTGATCAACAATCGGACGAAATATCCGGGTCTTAATGCCATCTATTGGGGGCATTATGTTCAGCACGATAACAATCGGGATGGAATGTCGCTGGCTTTGGCATTGACTCGCAATGTTATGAAGGGATTCTTGGAATTTCATCCTACTGTTCTACACGATCTTCATGAAAGTGTTCCGTTCTTGTACACATCTACAGGCAGCGGTCCTTATAATGCGTGGCTTGATCCCATTGTGATCAACGAATGGCACCAGTTGGCGTATGAAGAGAT
>CAISOI010000485.1 GCA_903886985.1 uncultured Chthonomonas sp. | reverse complement strand
GTACTGCACATCAATATTCACCAATGCCGGTGATGCGATTTTGCCGTAGAAGTTGGAAACGATGCCCTCCACGCTCTCATTTGGACGAACGTAATCGGCCTCTGCTCTGTTTTGTTCTGCCAATCTATCAAGAAATGGCACGTTGACATCATAGCCAACTCCGAAACAGAAAATTCGTGCGCCTGTCTTTGGTTGTACTCGTGTAAATTGTGATGAAGCTACTTCGTTGGGACCGTTTTGTTGTTTGACATGATTGAGGATTGTGTCAACATTGGTCTCACCGACAGTGGGAAGTCCGTCAGTTAGGAAGACAACCATCTTCTGTCTACCTTCGGCTTTTTCCAAAACGCCCATTGCAGATTTTAGAGCTGCATCAATGTTTGTACCACCACTCGCGTCAACATTCTTGACAAATCGCTGTGCCTTGGCGACATTCTCAGTCGTGGGTGGTAGCAGTTCATTCGATAACAAGTCTGGGCTCTCGTTAAAGGTAATCACATCAAATCGATCATTTGCATTTAGACTATTCAAACAGAACCGTAATGCTCCTTTGGCCTGTTCCATCTTGTTATTCTCTTGCATCGAGCCCGTTCTATCAAGTACAAACACAATCTGCTTTGCCATTATCCTTTCCTTTGGAATGGATACACGAGGGGAGGCAATAACCATGAAATATCCTCCGTCTGAACCTGTTGGCTGTGTGATCACGTTCAATCCTATTTCGTCATCTGTAGTGCCGTAATACATGCTGAAATCTCGATCAGGAAATTGATTGTGTGACTCATAGGAGGCAGTGGCTTCCATCTCGCCTCGGCGTCGGATACTGACTTCATGTGTCATAGAGTAGACAGTTTTTATCGCTGACTTTGAATGTATACTGATTGAGATTGTTGTCAGGGATACTGGAGCAGTGGAGTACCTACCCGTGCTTAGTGGATAGACAAACTTATGCATATTTCCTTCTGTTTTGAGGACTTCCGCGTATTTGAGAATTAAGAGTCTCTCACCGTGAGCGGGGATAGGAAATACGGATGCTTTGAATAGTCCATGACCCATGTACTCTAATAGAGCAGGATCCTTACGTCGTCGTACAATGCTTTCGTACGTTCCTCGAGCATCATCGCGAGTGAGCATGCGTCCTTCAAGTGCGCGGTCGCCAGCCGTCAGTGTAAACGACGTGACTGTCGCACCTTCCGGCAAAGGAAATAGATATGTTCCTTCTTGATCGCTATTTGCGTGGTTGACAAAAGTCTGTCTGACAGTGGTTTGGGCAACGCCATCCTGGATAGCAGCACTTACTTGAACGCTTTTTACGACAAATGGGGACTCTCGAGATTCCCCATTCGGTACAAGGATCCCTTGTGCTGAAGCGTTTCCATTTAGTTGGATGGAAACACCGATGAAGAGTATTGCAAACACAAATGACTTGAGACGTTTAGAACCGTTTCTTGATCTGTAAGCGAGACGGGTTTGGATACTGAAATAACTTGACATAGTTGAATTCCTCCCTATACTTCCATCAATCATATGAACGTTAAGAAGAAGGATTACAACAATTGGTCACATGCCGGGGAAAGTTTTTGCCCGCTAAGAATTTGTAGTTCCAAACGGGCGTGCTTTTGAACGGGGAGACTGTTCGATAATAAGACGAATTGCACCACTTGCAGGTTACAACTTGTGTTCAAAACAGGAAATCACGTAAATTTCGATGTCATTCTTGCTCCTCAATGGTTGCCAATATAGTCCGCAAGTAGTCAAACTTAAGAGGAGTTTTAACATTACCAGCAACTGCACTCTCATATTTTCAAATTCCCAATTATGATCAAGGACCAATTACCTATGTTTGCTTTTCGAAGGTATGTCTATGTTTCGCTATTTGTGGTGCTGCCATCCCTATTGACTGCCATGGGGCACGCTCAAGATCGCCTTAAGAATTATCCGGGTTACGATAGATATTCCAAGATGCGTCCATTAATTGCAACTTCAGTCAAACGAGGTATTACAACCGTTTCATGGCGCAACGAGGGTAAAGCAGCAGAATACGAATTTGGGGGAAAGCTATATCTTTTTGACTTTCTCACTGGCACTACAAAGGTACTTGGTGGAGGCGGTCAGGACCGACAGAGCCAACTCGCTAGCGAAGAATATCAGTCAGGACCCAACCCATTGCAGGCTCGAGGCAGACAAGTCGAAACGGCCAAATCTCCTGATGGATTATTTACAGCCAATTTCAAAGAGAGAAACATTTTCGTTAAGGAAGTCGGCGCATCTGAAGTCCAGATTACAAAAGATGGATCTGATAAGGATCGTATAAAATATGGAACCGCAAGCTGGGTTTATGGTGAAGAATTGGGCCAACGGTCCGCCATGTGGTGGTCTCAAGATAGCAAGAAACTTGCATATTATCGGTTCGACGAATCAAAGGTTCCAGATTACTTTCTCCAGATGAAGCAGACGCAGCTATATAGCGACGCAGCGGTTGAGGCATATCCCAAAGTTGGTAAACCCAATCCCGTTGTAGACCTCTACGTTTATGACGTCAAGACAAAACAGTCCACTCGGATTGATGTTCGCGATGGAAAGCCCTTCGACAATAATTCGATTGGCCATTACGTCTACGGAATACGTTGGACGCCAGATGGCAATGAACTGATGTTTTATCGAACCAATCGCAAACAGAACATCGTTGAAGTGGTAGCTGCTAATCCTGATTCAGGAATTTGCCGAGTAATAATTCATGAAGAGTGGTTGACTGGTTGGGTGGACAATCTCCCCGCAATTAGATTCCTTGAGGATGGAAAGCGTTTCATATTTAATTCTGAACGAAACGGATTCCATAACTTGTACCTATACGATATGAGTGGCAAACTACTCAATCCGATTACGCAGAACAACTTCGAAGTCGCTAGTATCGTGCGTGTCGACGAACCGCGTGGATTGCTGTATTACATGGGCAGAGACGGCGACAACCACATGAAACTACAACTGCATCGGGCGGCGTTAGATGGATCGAGCGACATGCGCCTCACTGATCCTGCGTATTCTCATTCGGTTAGTTTAGCGCCGGATGGTCTCCACTTCTCGGATGTAATACAGACACATGATGTGCCGCCGACTACACGATTGGTTGATGCCGCGGGCAAAGTTGTGGCAATAATTGCCACGAGCGATATTTCTGCATTTGATAAATTGGGACTTCAAAAGGTGGAAGTATTCTCATACCAGAGTGCAGATGGTAAAGAGACTTGTTACGGTATGTTGCAGAAGCCCTCTAACTTCGACCCAAACAAGAGATACCCGATTCTTGTGACCGTCTATGGTGGACCTAAGACCTCGAGCGTTCGCGAATCATTCGTCACGCCTTCGGCATTGACGGAACTCGGATTTCTTGTCGCGAGCTTTGATGGACGAAACTCTGACGGACGCGGAAAGAAGCTATTGGACCAACTTTACAAACATTTAGGTGGTCCTGAAATTGACGATCAGGCACAAGGAGTACGCGAACTCGCAAAGCGAACCTATGTAGACCCTAAACACGTTGGTATTTTTGGTACTTCTTATGGTGGATACGCAAGTGCAATGTGTCTTTTGCGCTATCCGGATGTGTTCGCAGCCGCCAGTGCATCTTCGCCTGTTACATCGTGGATTCACTACGATTCAATCTACACGGAACGTTACAACTGGTTGCCGACTGAGAATTCCACAGGGTACGAGTTTGGGAGTGCAATGACCTATGCGCGTGACTTAAAGGGGCGATTGTTGATCTACTATGGCACAGTAGACGACAATGTGCATCCAAACAACTCAATGCAATTGATTGCGGCACTTCAGCGCGCCGGCAAGAGTTTTGAGGTGCAGGTTGGCCCAGACCAAGGACATTCCGGAGTTAATCAAGACAGGATGTTGGAGTTCTTTATCGAGAATCTTGTTTTACCAAGCAATGTGTCGCGATGATCTTGCGTTATACTGAGTAGCATGAATCAAACTGCATTTGTTTTATTGTTGTCAGAAGTGCCGGGAGTTGGCGATGCCACTCTCGGCTCTATTCTGCGTGGTAATGCCGTGTTTCGGCGAACGCCCGAAGAGTTTCTGAGCTTAAACTCGGACCAAATCGTCACTGAGTACAAAATACGGAAATCCGTGGCAGACAAGATGACAAGGTTTACACCCGAAATTAAGTCCGCGGCCATTGCCTCAGCTCTCAGTCTTTCCAGAGCGAATGTCGAACTGGTGACACTGCTAGATGCCACTTATCCACAACGGCTCCTAGACGTAATGTCAGAGCCACCTTCTGCACTGTATCTCTATGGTAATCGAAGTATTCTGGATGTCGCCACGTTTGCCGTAGCAAATTCAAATGGAGCACCGGAATCTGCGCTTGCGGCGGGAGATGAGTGCGCTGAAAAGGCGATAGCAGCTGGAGAAACACTTGTTACAGGGCACAACCGAATTCAGTATCAACGTCCTGCCTTAGTTGCCAAACGAGAGGGTGGACGTACCTGTTACATATTAGACCGTGGCATATTGGAGGCGTTCGACGGCGATCTCAGTAAGGGGCTATTTCCCGCAGCGAGAATATGGAGTCCAGATTTTGATAGCTATCGCGATCTTGCTATAAGTATGTTTGCTCCGAGAGACCACAGCATCGCCACCCATAATCGCAAGCGCGATGAGGTGATATTTGCGCTCGCGGATACCATCTATTCCGTATGGCTCTCTCCCGGCGGACAGATGGAACGGAGATGCCGAGAGATGCGGGAGCAGGGAAAAACAATTCTTCCTGTGAACATGGAAACATCAATATCGGCTCCGGAGGCCAAGATATGAATTCGCTCGATCTTTTTGTACCAGTAATTTTTATTCTGGGGATGGGCTTTCTGATAGGCGCGTACTTTTTGGTTCGCGCTACATTGAACAAAGGATCCAAGAAGCGATCGGACGTAGATGTTGACCAGCTAATGGGTGGTGACGCCCCCCCTGCACATTCGCTTTTCGGCAGCAATAGTTCTAGCCATTCGTCGTCTCATACCTCAGATTCTTCGGTGCATCACAGTGCCGGTTCGCACGATGCTGGTTCCCACGTCGGGGCCACGATTGTTGGGGGACCTGCCGATGCAGAGTTTGGCAGTGACGGTGGGCACTCCGTAGATGTCAGTTCGTTTGATGGAGGTTCTGGTTTTGACGGAGGCGGTGGAGGAGACTCTGGCGGTTCCGACTAAGTGACTACTCTATTTGGCCACGAAATCATAATCATCGGTTAGAACTAACTGTTGCTGAAAGGTCGATTCTTTAATTTCAACTTTCAGCAGACGTAGTTGGTACGCATTTTGTTCCTCCAAGAATCCTCCTCGTGACAGATTTCACAACTCCATTGTGAACCTTTCCCGAACGATGAAATTTGTCAACATATTAATGAACTCCAACGACGATGCTGCGTCAAACCAACTGTAAATCAACGAAGTATTTGTTGATCCCAACAGATACATTTATTGTGCGGGTTTCCGCTCGATCAGGAGAATAAATCAATGAAGAGACATATTCTGGGTATTGGTGGTTTGGTAGCCCTGATGGCTACAGCTGGAGTTGTAGGGGTTGGGGCGCAAGGAAATCCTATTCCAACACCGACACCTCCAGGTGTTGGCGGACACAAAGGGCGTGAGAAACATCCAGAAATGATGCGTGCAATGAAAGCGCTGGAACGGGCTCAAAAAGATCTGATGGCTGCTTCGCATGATTACCATGGGCACCGTGCAAAAGCACTCGAACTTACCAATCAAGCGATTGCTGAAGTTAAAGCGGGTATTCAGTCCGACAGGAAGTAGTCAAAAGAAGGTGACCAGTCAAATACATGACTGGTCACTTTGTTGGTGATGAATATGTTCTCCGCGGCTATTTTTTCAGAGTGAACGCATCAATTCCTACCAAATAGCCTTCCGACTTTTCATCTTTGCCGGTAATAACTATTCGGATTGGATTTTCTCCTTTTTTCACCGTGATTTTACCAAATGTGATGGCCTTGGTTGGAATTACATCTGCGTTAAACAGGTTGATGTCAGGACCGATCTGTTTGTCTCCCTGCATCACTTTGAATTTTGCGTAGTCTTTTGCCCGCGTGAAATATCCCGTGAGTGTAAACTCTCCATCCTCTGTAGCTGGTAATGGTAGAGTCAATTCCGCGCTAACCTCAGTGGGATGCCACCATAGCTGGCTGTCGCCACTCCAACCGTCACCAAAAACTTCCATGCCTTGCGCATCAATGTTTCCGTTCGTAGCTTTGGCTGCTGACAAGAGTGATTCGGCTTCTATTGCACCCGTTATTTTGAATGGCGGGGGCGGAATGAATGGCAATAGTGTGGAAGCATCCTTAGTAAATGCTGGAAATGGCATGTGCGGCTCAGATTGATACCAGTATGCGACGCTAGAATAGTCCGCTTCGGAGTCGTTCTGGTTGCCATGTTCAATAGTTACATTGATTGATTTGTGAAACGGCATAGCGTCTTCAATGTGCCAACGATATGCACTAACTCGTCCCATCTTTGGATCAAGAATTGTCACGCCATGGTAGGGTGCCGAGTATAAACCCCGATCAAAGTACCAGCCACTGGAGAAGTAATCTTCTGTGCCGGTGCCATTGACGCTTGGGTTCTTCTCGCCATCAAAATAGATCATCTCGTCACCTTCAAGGAACCCAAATCCGTGCCCTCTGCGGTTCTGCATGTGGAGCGCAACTCCTACAAAGTGCCCATCACCTTTGGCTTCTAAAATGGTGTAGTTCTTATCCTTGGTTGTTGGGTTTTCACGGCGGAATTGCGCGTGAAAGTGACGTAAATCTTTGTCTAACGTTTCATAACCGGCAAAGTCGATATTGTAATAGAAAGCATCGATTCGCTTGCTACTCATATTTGTGATCGTCCACTTTGCAGACTTATGAAAAGGCATTGGCCAATAGCAGTTATATCCGCCACTGGTCTCGTTAAGTGGAATTGAGATATAGTCTTTCTGCTCACCAAATCCAACACCGAAAAAGTCGCCAATTGGAGCCTCAACACTCGGGGTTGTTTCACCGTCCCAATACATTCGTATGATCGCCTGCCGATGGATCTGCATATCCGAGCGCGGTGCTATCGTTACCCAGAACCGCCGGATAATCCCGGCGCCATTGTAATCTAATAGAGTTAGAGTTTCACCCGGTGCTACCCCACGAGCGTCTCCGTTTCCGCCGCCTCTGTCCCAGCTGCCTTCATGTTTTGTGACACCTGTTTTTGGTAATGCCAATCCTGCTAAAGGACTGCCCAAACTTACTGCCGGACTATCCTTTTGAGCAGTTACCGGAAGGCAGGGGAGCAGCAGAGCTGCTCCCCCAATGAGTAACGTCTTTGCAATTGTTTTGATTGTCAATTTAATGCTCCTCTTCCCAAAAGCGTCCTAAAGCGCTTCACCACCCTTTGCTACTGTATCTTTATTAAATACTTTGGTTCCTAGAACGATTTTCTTGTCAGGGCTCATTTTATTTAGCAATAGTATTGCCGCGTCAATCGCTTCTTTGCCGCCGGTAGGGTACTGGAACGTAGCGGTAAGCACGCCGTCTTTGACGTACTTAACACCCTCAGTAGGAAGTGCATCCACACCAAAGAACTTAATGGTCTTCTCGCGCCCTTTTCCCTCTTGTACTGTCGCTTGATATGCGCCGTGCGCACTCGGGTCGTTATGACCATATACTGCGTCAATTTGTGGGAACCGCGAAAGTGCGGAAGCCATCTCTTTCTGTGCATTAGGCTCTAGCCATTGGCAGTCCGCATCAAAGATAATCTTGATTTGGCTCCCTTTGATGCCCTCCATGAATCCATTGTGTCGATCCTTGCCTGGGACTGACGTCTGGAGCCCTTTCAACTCAATGACATTGCCCTTGCCGCCAAGTGCTTTGACCATGAATTTACCAAGTTCGCGACCAATCTTCACGTTGTCGCCGCCAATAAAGCAAGAGTACTTGTCGCCCTCGATTGCACGGTCCAGAACGATTACAGGAATACCAAGATCCATTGCTTCTTCAACTGGTTTGGTAAGGGGACGAGATTCTTTGGGGCTGATTATGATCAAATTTACACGTTGTTGGATGAATTCACGTACTTGAGCCTGTTGCGATTCACTCTTGTTGGAAGCATCACGGTATATGATGTTGATTTCTGGGTGCGCTTTAGCGGCTTCTTCAATATCTTTGTTCATCTGAACTCGCCAAGGCTCACCGAGGTTGCATTGCGACATACCTATAGTGAATTTGGCTGCAGCTGTTTTTCCACCGGTTCCCGGTTTTCCACCATCTGCGGGAGCTTTGTCTCCTCCGCCTCCATTACACCCGACCAAAGTTAGCACGGCGAACGCCGTCACGACAGCAGTGCCGATTGAAAATCTTTTCATGAAACTCCTCTTTTCCTTCGTTGAATGAGTACTGCAGCAGCGATGATGCAGGCCTGAATTATCATGCGTGGTGCTATCTGTATAGCATTGAGACTAAGAATCTTGTTGATATATGCAATGATCAAAACTCCTACGACTGTGAAAAGCATGTTTCCTTCGCCGCCGGATAGACTTGTGCCACCAATTACAACAGCGGCTATTGCATCCAGCTCATAAGTAGCTCCAGCCTCTGGATCGCCAATATCCTGTCGGCAAGCGTTTACTATTCCAGCGAGCGCGGCAAACAAAGCACAGAGAGCATAAGTTTTTACCTTGATATTGGCTACATTGATTCCGGAAAGCAGCGCCGCCTGTTCATTTCCACCGACAGCATAAATCTTGCGTCCATATACGGTCTTCGCTACAATCACTGCTATGACTAAGATGCAGATAATAAACAGTAATGATGCCGGTTTTAGGCCAATTCCGGGCAGTGATTTGGTCATCCAACGGAAAAATTCAGGAGTATCCTGCTGAAGTTTGTACCACGGCATGGCGGCCGGTTGAACCTTTATGCCACCAGAAATTAACTTTGCAGCACCACGGGCGGCGGTCATCATAGCCAGAGTAGCTACAAATGGCTGCATTCTGAACCGTGCGATCAAAACTCCACTGATGGTGCCCGCAATCAGTCCTGTTACCAACACGACAACAGAAGCACTAGCTATTCCCCATCCGTAGCCGATGGTCAATAATGAAAATAAAGTTGCAGAAAGTCCCAGAACGGAGCCGACCGACAGATCTATTCCGCCTGTCAGGATAACAAGTGTCATTCCTGTGGCAAGCAATCCATACTCGCAATACTCAAAAAGAATGTCGAGTTGAGTTCGCCATGAAATAAACACAGGAAGGTGCGTGTCAAAGGCCTTTGGAGTGAAAAGGCATCCTAAAAGGAAGACAATTCCAAAGGCAAACAAACCCCGGTAGTTGTCGAGCCCCTTGAGCCATTGGCGCCAATCTTGTTTTTCGACATTGCCAATTAGTTCACTGTCATCCGGCGTCGTACTCATTTGACTGGCAGTTCTAGAAACTTAACACACACTGGTTTCGGTACGCTTACCTCAATACCAGTAGAAGACAGCAATCCTGTCGCCTTGTCAATTTTAAGTACTACGACATTGTCACTGTCTTGATTGGTGACTAGCATGAAGTTCCCAGAAGGATCAATTCTGAAATTGCGGGGAGTCTTGCCCTCCACCGATTGATGCCCTTTTGCAGACAACCTGCCGGTTTTGGGGTCGATCGAAAAAATTGCAATCGTATCATTTCCGCGGTTAGAACCGTAAAGGAATTTGCCATTTGGGCTAATCTGAACTTCTGCAGTGGTGTTTTCACCCTTGAAATCGGAAGGGAGTGTCCCGATTCTCTGAAGCTCACCGTCGGCTCCGATTTTAGGATCATGTAAATATACAGATATGCTGTTGGCCATCTCATTGATAACATAGAAGTTCTTTCCGTTAGGATGGAAAACAAGGTGGCGGGGACCTGCGCCAGGGGTGGATTTGTACGCCGTCTTACTTAGGGCATTCAGGGTATGCGTAACTGGGTCGAAAGGATAGACGAATATCCTGTCTAAGCCTAAATCGGCAACGTACGCGTGGGTGTCGGAGGAATCTAAGTTGATGGAGTGCGCATGTGGGCCTTCTTGCCGCTTCTTGTTAATGCTGGAGCCTTTGTGCTGAACACTCATTGTCGGTACGCCAAGCTTACCATTCGGGAGAATTGGAAGCACTTGGACGGAACCACCACCGTAATTGGCGACCAGTGCATTGGTTCCTTTTTTGTCCAGACCAACAAAGCAGGGGCCATCTCCACCTGAAGATTGTTGATTGAGAAGCTTTAACATGCCGTCGTTTTGGTCGACTGAGAACGCGGATACGCCACCTTCATGGTTGGCGTTGAAGTCATTTGTCTCATTCACGGCATAGAGAAATTTTCCCGTAGGATGAAAGGCGAGAAAAGAAGGGCTCTTAACAAGTTGGGATGTACCAAATTCATTTAGTCTGCCGGTAGAGCGATCCATCTCATAGATGTAAATGCCCTTGCTTCCGGTACCAGTATATGTTCCGATATAGACCATTAACTTACCAAGTCTTTTGGCGGACGGTTTTGTCATTGCTTTGGACTTTTGCACAGTCTTCGTTTCCGTTTTAGTAGAATTAGCTTGTGTTGTTGTCATGCCTATAAGGGCTGCGAATGCCAAAGAGGCAGAAGTCAATATCTCTGGACGAATCATTCTGTTTTCCCCATTATTGTTAAAATCTGTAGCATACTTCTCTTATTAGGTTGCTCTTTCCTGCGAAACAATTGCGATTTGTGGTGTTGTAAAACGGCAGTTTGTACCGTTGAGAAGAGGATGATTGATACTTACAGGAAATCGCAAAACAAATGGGGAACAAGATTGTCATAATTCAGTAAGTTAGAGTGTTATTCTTACGTCAATAATGGAATTGAATCAACCATGGGCATAGTAGCCAAATTCACCGCCATACTTACCTCTGCAACCCTAGTGGTTGCGCCACTAGCATTGTTAGGGATCCAAACATCGCATAAGGTGGCGGGGCCGAATGTTCCTAATTTCAATTCAGAGGTAAGACCAATTTTGTCCTCGCACTGTTTCAAATGCCATGGTCCAGATGAGGGGCAACGTCAGGCAGGATTGAGACTTGATTTGCGTGAAGGGGCACTTGCACTTTTAAAGTCAGGTAAGCGAGCAGTTGACAGTACATCTCCCCATAAAAGCGAATTGCTGCAACGTATTAATGTGACCGACGCATCACAGATGCCTCCGATCAGCGCGAACAAGCCACTTACGTTGCAAGAGAAATCCATACTCAAAGCGTGGATTAATTCCGGTGCACGATATCAGGCCCATTGGGCATTTGCAGCTCCTTTGAAGTCCGCACAGTTAACAGTAAAGAACAAAAAATGGCCACGGAACCCGATCGACTATCCAATTCTCAACAAGCTCGAGACGGTCGGGCTGAATCCTTCTCCTGAGGCCGATAAGTACACTTTGGTTCGACGTCTC
>CAISOI010000484.1 GCA_903886985.1 uncultured Chthonomonas sp. | reverse complement strand
TGATGAGTTCTTAAAACTATTTTATATTATGCGTGCCGTATCCGCAATCGTCTGGGGAGTTATTAACTATGTTACATTCAAGAACTAAATATTATATGAAGTCCGCCTTAAGCAATTCACCCGCAACAATCGCGTGTCTGATAAAGGACGCCACGACTGAGGACTACGATCGTCGACCTGACCCTGAGCGCTTCACAATTCGAGAAGTGATGGGGCATCTTGCGGATTGGGATGGTGTCTGGTTGGAGCGAATGAGTCGAATCAGGGATGAAAACAATCCATTTCTTCCCGGATATGACGAGGGCCAATGGGCTATAGATCATAACTATGCCGGCATGGATGTAGCCGAGCAGCTTGCTCGGTTAACCGAAGGACGTAAAAAGATAGTCGCCCTTCTAGAAGGTCTTAGTGAAGAAGCATGGGATCGCACCGGCACACATGGGGAACTTGGAACTATCTCTATTGCTGATCTTGCAACACTTGTCATCGTGCACGACGGGCATCATGGTCGACAAATCATCGAATGGATTGCGGCAGGAAACGGAGAAACGGTTTGATCTGCCCGAGAGAACGGCAAGAAAAATGGGAATTAGAAAATCTCTCAGAATGGGCTTCAAAAGCTGCGAAGTCGTTGGGAAGAGTCAATCCTGAAGACGATGATCCTGTAAGAACCTGCTTCCAACGAGATCGTGACCGGATTTTGCATTCAAAGGCGTTTCGACGCTTAAAGCACAAAACACAGGTGTTTTTGGACCCAGAGGAAGATCACTTTCGTACTCGCCTAACTCACACACTGGAAGTCAGCCAGATAGCGCGAACGATTGCACGCGCATTACGACTGAACGAGGACCTGACAGAGGCTATTGCACTGGCACATGACCTTGGCCACCCTCCATTCGGACACGCAGGCGAAGAAGCCCTCAACGAAGTATATCAGGAATTTGTCCCTACAGGGTCGTTCAAGCATTTCGAACAGAGTCTGCGTGCGGTGGAGATTTTGGAAATACATGGAGATGGACCGGGCTTGAACCTAACCTGGGAAGTTCGCGACGGAATTGCGAACCACAGCAAGGGAAGAAAAGACCTAGCCGATCACTCTGGTGGCGTTGCGCTGACTCTAGAAGGTAAGGTGATGCGAATAGCCGATCGAGTCGCCTATATTAATCATGATATTGATGATGCGGTTCGCGCCGGGGTACTGAAATTAGAGGACATCCCACAAGAGAGCCTTCACAAACTTGGACGAACGCAAAGCGAACGTATCACTCGTATGGTGATTGACATTGTCGAATACAGCGAGGGAAAAGACGATGTGGAAATGTCGCCGGACATTGCCGCCGCAACCGACCATCTTAAGGAATTCCTGTTCGAACATGTCTACTGGGACCCGTGCGTCGCGAACACGGAACTGGCGAAATCACAACGGATCGTAAAGGATCTCTTTCGATTTTTCATGGAATACCCCGAAAAGATGCAGGGCAGACAGGGGTTGCGGGAACTTGGCACCGTGGATTTAGCTCAGGAAGTATGTGATTATATGGCAGGAATGACCGATCGATTTGCTATCAGCCGATTTGCAAAGTATTTCGTGCCGAGGGGAATGGGCATTCGCAGCGAGTTGTAATCTCCAAATAGCAAATAGGTACATGTAAAATGGACCTCCGACAATCACAACGTTGAATGTGATTCGGAGGTCCTATTTTCAGCAATTGAGATGAAAAGATAGGTTCTACTTCTTCCCCGCCAGCATCGTTGCGAGTTCTTGAACATCTTTGTCGGCGATCTTACCACCAAAAGGCGGCATTTTCGATTTAGGATCCTTGCTCTTAGGATCTTTGATGTATGCTGCGAGCCACTCAGCATCTTTCTCGCCTCCAATATGCGATAGGTCTGGAGCTCGGCCGCCGGACTTCCCTTCAAACGGGTGGCACTTAGAACAATTAGCACTGAAAGTTCCCGCCGCACCAGAGGCAGACGCAACAGCACCACCACCAGAATTTGACATAGTTCCGGGTGTCTCGCCGTTTCCGGCAGAAGTTTCGGCCGGTTTCTTACTGCATCCAGCGACGACAATCATTGCAGCAAATGGCAACATAGCCACCATTGAACGATACGACTTGTTTCTAGATTTCACAATATCCTCCTGGATTTTTGCGACTAAAAGTGCTGCTATATTGTGACAAGTACAAGTGCTTCATTGACTTCGAACGGATGCCCGAACAACACAAATCGTCTCTTGTTATATGTAAGTATGCAACATAAACTGATTCAAGTCCGAATGAACAGTATTATCAATTGTTGATCGTATTAATCGAAAACTGAAATCATGAAATCAATCGATATTCAATACAGCAATTAGCTTCAGTGTTGGTTAGTCGGACCCTGACCATC
>CAISOI010000483.1 GCA_903886985.1 uncultured Chthonomonas sp. | reverse complement strand
GGCCGACGATGCTCAATAACTTCAGGAGCACATCATCAGGAAATGCCGTCTCATTTGCATCCTACCAACTAAGGTACGACAAACTGAATGGTGGCAGTGGTACTGTCGGAAACCTGACCAGTATTCAGGAGCCGGATGGTACGAACACCTATTTTGGGTACGATAACCTTTATCGACTTACCAGCGAAAAGCGCACAGGCACTGCAGGATACAGCCCTAAATCTTATGTTTACGACCTGAATGGAAATCGCACCTCCGCAAATGGAAGTACTTTCAGTTTTGATGTCGCAGACAAACTCGTTTCCGGCGGCGGTATCTCGACCGTCACTCATGACAACGACGGCAATCTCACTTACTTATCAGGCGCAGGTTTAACCACTCAAAACCTAGTATATGACAAATTGGGTCAGCTCAAGTTCGTCAAGGACATTTCCGGTAATATCATTGCGACGTACGGATATGATGTATTCGGAAGAAGGATTTACTATAAGCCTGCTGTTGGTCAACCCACATTCTACGTTTATGACGGGGACATGCTGCTCGGGGAAATTCAACCTCCCACAACCTTTAACAGCACAGTAAACTTCGGTTTTCTGGATGTATCCGATCCCAACGCCGATCCGATTTTGGATCCATTTATTGATCAAACGACCGCACAAACGATTGACCTGACATTACCGGACCTTCCTGGTCTCACTCCCGGTGGTCCCAACAATGGTGTCAAGCGTGCGCCAAACATGATGTATTCGGGACCGCCAATAACTGCTATATACACTTGGGGTGTAAACGGACTCGTTTCGGAACGATTTCCACAAACCAATAAGAGTCTCTGGTATCACTTTGGCCCTCAGGGAGAAACGAGACAACTAACAAATTCTACTGGCGACGTAGCTGACACCTATAACTACACCGCTTACGGCATTCCCACCGCCAGCACAGGCACAGACCCAAATCCATTCCGTTATGGCGGACAAGTTGGTTACTACACGGGAGTCAATGGCTTGATCCTTTGTGGTGCGCGGTGGTATGATCCAGAGATTGGTAGGTGGTTGACAAGGGATGCGATCGGATATGCGGGTGGACCGAATCTTTATGAGTATATAGGAAGCAATCCGGTTGGTGGGCTTGATCCAAGTGGTACTTCACCGGATGATGACGGTGACTCCTCAGTCACCGAAGATGGCACATCCATAGGTTACATGGAAGTTCGCAGAAAGCTGAATCGCGGCGCAACCATTGTCGGCAATGGCATGGAGTTTGCAGTTGATTTGACGGCCCTTGGACAAGCTTCGCGAGCCATTACTGGCAAGTCTAATGGAGCCCAACCGCAAAGGCTCTCTGGCGGTGAACGCATCCTTTCAGGTGCATTGGCATTCGCGCCAGCGCTGGGTGCAGTAAGAAGTGGTGCAGCAATAAAGAATTGCACAGTTTACTTTTCTAAAGACGCTAAAGGGGTAGTTCGATATGTTGGCTCGACGAAGGATTTCTACCGTCGCGCAGCTGAGTGGTCAAATAAGTTTGTGATTCAGCCTGTACCAGGTTTAAAAAAATTGACCCGAAATGATGCTCGGTTAGTAGAACAATCTTTAATCGAGAAATTTGGGATGCAAAAAAATGGCGGTAACCTGTTGAATAAGATTAATGCAGTAAACCCTAACGGCGAAAAGTACAGGCTAGGCATTGCTAAAGCCCGAAGAGGAATTAGACACATAAAATAACTGTAAAATTAGGAATTCAATTATGTGCAGTTTGAGTGCAGGAATATTTGATGACGAACTAGCGGCAGATATTCGAAAATCCTTTCAAAATGGGTTAGTTACGGGTGTTGATCCTCGTAGTTCTGCTCAATCAATATTACTTAATAATTCCGACGCAATCGATGAGCCCGGCAAAGGAGAAGTGATTCATTTTGCGTTGGCCACATTATTGATGGATGAGGATATTTCTGACCACCCTTCAATATCACGTGCGCTCGAAATCATAGATAATAATGAGGGGTTAGACAGATGGGTCGATGCAGGAGGAGACAAATTAATTCGCCGCAAAGCAGTATATCGCCATCTAAAGGACCGTATTGAGAACTTGGAAGCAGCACACAAAGTAAGTAAGCGCCCCAGAAGTCGAGCCGTTAGGGTAGGCGATGTTTATGAAGTTTCACTCTTGGACGGTCGTTATGGGTACGGTCAGTATGTGTCGAAAGACAAAAACTTTGGTCACCTCCAAATGTTTCGCGACGTAGTCTCAGATAAACCACTAAAAATAGACGATGTACTTCAAGCCAAAATCAGATTTGGACCAGTGATTACCTATTTACAACATTCAATACGTTCCGGTCGCTGGAAGATTATCGGTAACGCATCGATAGCTAGGGTCGAACAACCTCCCTCCCCACATCCCTTGCTTTGTCAGAAAATGAAAAACCACCAAAGCAAAAACTATTCTGTGATTGTGGCCAGCATCCACATGATACAGGCTTGCTTTTCGCAAAT
>CAISOI010000482.1 GCA_903886985.1 uncultured Chthonomonas sp. | reverse complement strand
GGCGAATTCCGGACCACCCTCTCGCCAATATGCGTGAGTCATGATATGAAATCTACCGACTTCTTGCCCGGCTTCCATCTCCATTCCTTTTGGCACCGCCCAGTGAAACAGCGCATTAAATTTTGTTACGCGCTCACCGGTGGAGAGGGGTTTGAAATGCTCTAAGAATGTGGAAAATCGGCCAATCACCTTGCGTTCGTTCAGCTCACGGGCCACGGAATAGAAGGTTTCCAAATCTACATCCGCCTCTGCGGCGCGCGCTTCCCACAGATTCTGAACAATCTCGTGAGGTTCAAACTCGCGTTTGAGCGCAATAAGAGTTCTCCATTCGAGATCGGTGAGTTTTACGATTTCTGTGTTTGTTGCTTCTGCGCGCTCTTCAGCCTTACTCCCTGGCTCCATTCCACGGCGACGTACATGACCCACACCCAACACAAACAGTGCCTTTGCCGGAAGCAATAGGAATGACTCAGCCCCGGTCTCTCGGCACAAGAACTCACAGTGCGCTTTCATAGAAAATCCTGAAGGGATTTTCAATGTCGTCCACAAGCGATATTTTGCACCTGGTGTATCAGAATCGGTCGATCGGATTACCACATGTCCCGAAAACGGATCCTGTTGAAACATGTAATCGAAAGCGGATTGCAGTCTGTCTTCTGGAACTTTCCATGCAACAAGGGCTCCGGGAGCAAGGTTAGTTGCCATCAAAGTCTGTCGCACCCGACGAATGACCCCGGCGGACACCATAGCGCGAATGCGCTCGATTACGGTTTCAAGTGGCAGTCCGGATTGCACAGAGATTGCCGTCAATGGGTCAATCTGAAATCCCTGAAGCCTATCTTCGGAAATGGCAAGAATTCTTGCATTGATGGGATCATCGATTGCGACGGGTACGGATGAATGTGGCACAGTCATTGTATCAGCGGACATTTATCAACCTGACATAGTATGGAAGAGCCATACAAAAAATTATTGGCGCCGGCTATCGTGCCGACGCCACACCTTATTGTACTACTTGTACAACGCAATCTTGTTATAATTTAGTGTCAGCTGGATTGTACAGGATAACAGCACTTTTTCTCACCAAATGGTCCGGTATACGATGCGGGCTTGTCTAAAATGCGTCCCAGTGCATGGCAAACGTATTCTGCTTCCGCTTCATCGGTTCCAGTCAGGAATACAATCGGCACGTCGCCTCCGCTCGACATTGCCGCCATAACCACGCTGCGAGAGTCCCAACCCTGTGTTTCGTAAACCCCACGGAGGGAAGCAATATAATCTACAGAGATCTCTGTTCCCGGATTGATCCCTTTTTGAGTAACAAGAATTACATTCCGAGATGAATCAATCGCTACCATCTCATGTGCCATTATTCGCATCGGTAGTTTCCACGCACAAAAGGCGGCTATGAATGTCAGCAACAATGCCACGGGAAACCACATGGCGACAAATAAGGAAACGAGCGCCAATGCGGAAAAGGCAAATCGTGCATTGACTACAGCTCGCCGCAATAGTGCTTCGTCGGGAGTAAATGAGATTCGATCCCCGCTTTGAATGATGCGGATACTTTTGCACGGTTCCTCATCCAATCCGAGATAATCGGAAAGGGACTCCCCAGTAGTAGCGACCATGTGATTCTCCATTGCACCGTGATCTTCTGAGAAGAGTATAGGCACTCTGGTATGATCAGCACATCTGCGTGACGGCAGATTTTAACATCTTTTCGAAATGGGCTATGAAATAACTCACATCGAACCAGTGATGATTTCAATATCGCAAAGAGTCTTCGGAGGCTACTATATTGCGGTTGTAAGGCGGGCGCGCCGGGCTCCTGATGGTCCTATCCGCACTTCTATATTTCTTTCTTCCATGACGATGTTAAAGAATTGGGCCTGACGGAATCTACCATGATGTAGATGCAATTTGTTGAACCGTCAGGCTCAGACCTCTAAGTTCACAACTCCTGTTGACCGTGAAGAGCTACCTAATCACGAGTGAATAAGATGTGCTCCGACCTCCCGCCTCTTCTTGTTGCAATAGACCCTTAATCAATAGATCGTGGATGTCTCTGAGGGCCGTGTCATGTGAACATTTTGCCAACTTCGCCCATTTCGCAGTTGTGAGTTTTCCTTCAAATCCTTCCAACAATCTTGTCAGAATTTTTTGCTGACGATTATTCATTTCTATTGATCGAATGGAATCCCAGAATTTTGTTCTCGCTTTGACATTATTAATCGTCGACTCCGAGCGAGTGATGGCACTGGCGAGACACGAAATGAACCATAGTAGCCATCGAGTTACATCTATATCACCACGTTGGGTCTTTTCCAGAATGTCATAATACGCGTTCCGGTCAATCAGTATCTGCGAAGACATGCTGTAATACCGATTGTTTGATCGCTCTGATCGTGCAAGAATCATATCGGATAATGCTCTTGCCAATCTGCCATTGCCATCGTCAAACGGATGAATTGTAATGAACCATAAGTGAGCTACCGCACTTATGAGAATGGCGTCGAGTTGGACTTCTGTTTCGAACCAATTCATAAATCGGTCCATTTCCACGTGCATCAATTCGGCAGACGGTGCTCGGAAATGAACCTTTTCCCGCCCTAAGGGACCAGAAACTACCTGCATCGGTCCGCCAGAGTCGTCTCTCCACTGCCCGACGCGGATTGGTCTAAGTCCACTCCACCCAGTTGGAAATAGCGTTGAATGCCATCCAAATAGCCTTGCGGCAGTGATCGGGGTCTCATAATTTTGGGTTGCATCCAAAACAACTTGTACGATCCCGTCCACACGATGGTCATAAGCGGTTGCTCCACCGATCTCAATTCCAAGGTGAGTGGCTAAAGACGATCTAATGCTATTTCTATCTAGATTTTCGCCTTCGATTTCACTGGACGCGCGCACGTCTTCCACCAGTGCCTCGATTGCCGAATTTTGCACTGCCGGAAACCCAAGCGCCTTCATCTCTCCGATTAGCTTTCCCTGAAGATGTCGTACTTCCGCGAGTGGTCCCAACAATACGTTCGAATCCCAGACAAAATTTGGCCATTCGGGATGCTCGTGTATGAATTTTGTACCAAACTTTAGATCCATGCGTAGATTGTAGCCGTAATCTACGCAAAATTTGCGTAGATTAGCGGACTATTCTACGCAAATGTGGAAAAGCAGTTCTTAATAAGTTCCGATCACACTAAAGTGATCTAAGTGGTTACACTGAGTTGAAAGTAGCAGGGTGCGCTGGCCTTGATACAGAATCCCGTACTCCTTCAAATTTTGCTTTACAGTTTGGAAGATTGCGAATTCGCTCGCGGTAGCGGCATATGTGCTGCTAAGCGGTCAAAACTTCCACGGGCTTCATGGCGGCAACGAACAGCTCAGGATTGCGGGGTGCTAGCACAAGGGTGCACTCTGAACCATCCGGTAGCAAAAAGATAATTTCGAACTTGGTGCCAAAGAGAAACCGGGGTCGCTCTCTAATGGAGAGAATATCTGCCTTCTCAATATGTCTAATTAGTCCACTATCATATAGATTCAACGTAAACAAAAATGGAAATAAAGCACCCGTTCTAAGGACATTGTGTGTAACGGTAATTGTCAAAAGAGGACGCATGTATCCCAAAATAGTTTCAGTAGGGCAATTTCCCGAGACAAAATTCTCATAAAATATGATAGGGTCTGCATCGGACAATGAGGGTAAAGGCATCCTCTTTCGATACGATATTATTCGAGGCAATGCAAAAAATTTGAAACAGAATCCCAATATGATTAGATAGGCAATATTAAAAATCAACATTGTGAACTTCATCCGTCAGACACTCCCAAAATATACAACTGTCTATAGTCGATACCGCCATCAAGCAAACTTGAATATAAATCGACGGACCTAATAATGCCCATTCAACAAGACTTCATACTCATTAACCTAGTTGGAAGTGCCGGGCTGTGTCACATATCCCAAAAGTCGTCGTCCTAGACATAATGTGACACCACGCCATTTTGATTGCATCTCTAAACCTGCAAGGGAGACAAAGATGACTACCAGCCAAAATCGATTCGCTGCCATTTTACTCTTAGCACTCGTGACCTCAATGCTCATGGGTTGCGGTGGCGGAGGTAGTCACTCTTCGAGCAGTAAGAATGTAGCACGCGCACGAGAGATTGCAACAACTCGGCTAACCCGCTCCACGCTCGCGATAGTTGGACTTGGTCGGAAACTTCTCACGAAATCAACCGGAATCCCCGGCAGCCGAAGAGTGCAACTCATATCCAGAATGCTAGCTCCTTCGAGCACCCGTTCAGTGACTACCGGCTACGATTCAGACCTTTTGTTATATTACTCATTGACCGTTAACCCTGATAGCTCCGGTTCTGAGTTACTCTTCAGTGACGCCGCACGCACAATTCCAGCGGGAAGCTTCATCTGGGGCGCACCAAAATGGTCTGGAAATGTTCCAAACACATACCCCGCTGTCATCCATGTTGTTTATCAGATCCTGGCAGGACCATATGCACAGACCTCTGGAACTATTGATATAACTCTGCAGGATGCCGCCGGAATTAAATCTTTGATAAGTGTGACTCTGTCGAATGCATTTGGCGAGAAGTGCAGCGGCGACTATGTCGTTGACAATAACAACTTCTCCTCCCAAAACATTTACAATTTGGCAGATGGATCCGTCTGCACCTGCTCCGAAACCGAGGATACCTCCGGCGAGATAATGTGCATGCTGGGATGGACAGATGGAAGCTCCGGTTTTGTCACTGTCAACCCCGATGGCACAACAACCGCAACGATCACTGACAATGATGGAGGCAAAGTTTCTGGCGATGTCCAACCAGATGGTACCAACAGCATCGATTTTGCGGACGGCTCGACGGAAACCAACGACGACAATACAACTTCGGAAGATGGCTCAGGCGATTCCTCAAACCAATCTCTGATCGCTCGGCAAAAATCCAAATCTATAAAACGGCCAACTTTGCGCAAGTGAAGAGGCTTTCACCGCTTTAGATATTTGGAAATTAGCACCAAGCAAGCCATTGCACCGCACACGTAAGAGATGCAGACGTCCGCACCAACAAAGTCTCTGAGTAGATATTGAACCATCAGGCAAGGTAGGAACACCACCACTGCACCCAGGAAGCTAGTTGCGGGTCGCTTCAACCGAACGAGCCTTATCCCCCACCAAAATGCAATCGCGCCAATGAGTTCCGCAACTATGCAACTCACTGCACCTTCTGGAAATCTTGAAACTGTGTTCACGACTGTGATTGCGGGATATAATCCAATCGTTACGTAAAGCAAACAGAGAAAATAAGCAACTTTTGATTTCATAGTCGTTATAGTATTCATTTGTTCCTCGACTGGCTTTGCACTTTTCGGCACAGCTTAACGCTTCAACTCAAAACTCTCAAGAATTTGTGTCCGCGATTAATGCAGCGATTTTTCACGCGGGTCTACAGGCATTTTAATCTCCCATACAATGTCTTCCAATCCGGATGGATGAGTTGAACGCCGTAACGGCACAGCTTTGCCGGTTCGGAGCTCCACGCTCGCGACAATCTCGTCCAATTTGTCACTCTTTAGATAACCTGCGACTGCTACGAAATCATGGGAATTTAGTCGCGGATAGAATCCGGTAACCAGTGGATTTCCAGAGAATGTACAGCCGACAATGCCGTTATCTCTTCGCCGATCCGTGTTCCTTATGACAATCCAATTTAACCCTGACGGCCGTGGGTATTCCATTGGCGTCACTTTACTGGTAGTCGATGTCGGTTCATATACTCTCCACAGGTTGCTATACGTGTTTCTGGTGAGCCGACATTCTAAATTTCTTTGTGGTGAGGGTTCCACGGACCACTTTACTTTTGACGATTGGTCCATCGCGCTCAATTTGCTGGGCCAATTCGACTTGGCAGGCTTTCTCAATGTAAATCGTAAGCAATATAGTGCAGGGTCAACCTCATAGTAACTCAACGATGGGTTAGTGTATCCTTGTCGCAATATGCTAAAGCCTGGGAATAGACACTTTGATCTCAAGCTTTGAACATCAGTAGAATAGTAATAAACTTCGGCGATGTCCTCGGGTCGTGAGTTCCGAAATTGCCGGCGCTCGATGTCTATCTTCTGTAGATCAGGCACAATCTCAGATAGCAAAATTTCAATACTCTCACCCCTATATCCATATCCTGGTATGCATGCTACTGTAGACAAGGTTGGACCGACCGCTCTGCGCAAGATGACCAATGCTATTCCCATGGTTATCAATGACAAAACGATAAGTATCAAAATAGAATTAAGTAACGTATCCCAATCCAGACGAAATTTCTTCAATTCTAAACACTTTCGGACTTTGCCTTCCAGTCCCGTCGAGCGATATCTACTGTTCACCATACATCTGAATGAACTTTTCGGTCTCTTAATTAATACTCCCTGCAAGCCGGATAGATTACAATATCTTTACTAGGTTCACAGCAGGTAGCCGCTTGCTGGGTTCAGTCGTTTCTCTTAAACTCAATGTTGTGCGTCTGATAAAATTCTTGGCAGCAACTCATCGAAGGCGAGGGAGGACAGGTCTGCCCGTTCGTTGCCGCCATTCTTTCCTTGGATTTCTATGACTTTTAGAGATTCACGAACTTTGGTACTCCTTTAAGATAAATCCGAAATTTCGGAGGCGGAATCTTAGCCTTTTGAACACAGGGTCGTTGGCGTCAAACCCACGTATTATGGCCGAAACCACGTAGACGTGTTGGAGCGCCAAATTGCAATGCGACAGTCATGCAATGCCCTGAGCAGTTCTCTCTTTGTTCGCTACTCGATATGTCAATTACCACACCTGTACCAAAAAGTTTGTAAATGACCGTTGCTGATTCCAGATGGTGGTCATTAGCCATTCTGTTAATTGTTCCGGCGACTTGCATAGCATCGCACTTAGGAAGAACATCTCCGTATTGCGTACCCATGTTTGTCATAACCGATCCGGCTTTCTGTCGATTGCCGTTCTCTCATTGCCAG
>CAISOI010000481.1 GCA_903886985.1 uncultured Chthonomonas sp. | reverse complement strand
GATCCCACCGTTGCAGGCGCCAGGGTCGTTGCACGCGTGCTGAAAACAGCCAAAGGCAAGAAGATCCATGGTTTCACATACAAACCCAAAAAGGGTATCCAACGTCACTATGGTCACCGACAGTGGCAAACTCAACTTATCGTAGAGAGCATATCCGCTTAGTTTCTCTGTCTCCGACAATTGTCGGAGATGGTGGATGGCGGTTGGGAGAATAACAATGGCACACAAAAAAGGGGTAGGCTCCTCGCGAAACGGTCGAGATAGTAACCCGAAAATGTTGGGCGTCAAAGAATTTGCGGGAGAGACGGTTAAGACCGGTTCGATCCTTGTTCGTCAGCGCGGAACTCCGTTCAAAGCTGGCAAAAATGTGGGAATGGGAAGAGACCATACTCTCTTTTCGTTGATTCATGGAATCGTCAAATTCGAAGGTCCAAAGGCCAACCGACGTATCAGCGTCTACCCAGCAGTAGTTGAAGAGACAGTTACCGCTGACGCGTAACTTTCTTCACAATTTCAAAACCCCGACGGCTGATTGTCGTCGGGGTTTTTGAGTCACTGACCTATCGCGTTTTGTCGTATGCGAGTACATTGGTCGATGTCTCTCTGTCAGAATCGTCCATAATCGGACCTGAGGCGTATAACTATGTCGATGTTTGTAGACCATGTTGAAGTTGAAGTCAAAGCCGGAGACGGTGGAAATGGTGCCGTAACCTTTCGGCGAGAAAAATATGTTCCACATGGCGGGCCAAATGGCGGCGACGGTGGTCGCGGCGGAGATGTAATTTTTGAAGTAGAGCCTCACCTCTCCACACTCCTAGATTTCCGTTTCAATCGCCATTACAAGGCGCAACGCGGCGTCGACGGCTCCGGAAAAGACTGCTATGGCAAACATGGCGACGATCTTATTCTCAAAGTTCCACCGGGTACTGCTGTTTATGATAGCGACACAGGTGATCTCCTTGCAGATCTAACCGCGCTCGATGCCAGGCAAGTTGTGCTTAAAGGTGGTTCTGGCGGGCGGGGCAATGCGCACTTTGCAAATTCCGTGCGACAGGCTCCAAAATTTGCTGAACAGGGTGAACCGGGCGAAGCGCGTAACATAAGGTTAGAGCTCAAGCTTCTCGCAGATGTGGGACTACTCGGTTATCCCTCTGTAGGAAAGTCCACACTTATTGCGGCCGTTTCCGCAGCCCGACCCAAAATCGCCGACTATCCCTTCACGACCTTGATTCCGAACCTCGGTGTCGTCAGCATTGAACCACAAAAATCCTTTGTGATGGCAGACCTTCCAGGACTTATCGAAGGTGCCAGCGAAGGGATCGGCCTCGGTCACCAGTTCCTCCGCCATGTCGAGCGAACTCGTTTACTGGTACATATCCTCGATGTTGGGGGGCTCTCAGGTCGCGATCCTTTGGAAGACTTTAGGATCATCAACCGTGAGTTGGAACTCTACAGCGATCGTATGTCCAAACTGGCTCAGGTAGTAGCACTCAACAAGATGGATATGGTAACCGATCCTTCTGAAATTGATGCCCTTCAATCCGCACTGGAAATCGAAGGACACCGTGTGTTTCGTATCTCCGCCGCCACCCATGAGGGGCTGAAACCCCTGCTCTACTATGTGTGGGAGCGGTTGGAAGAAGTTCGGATGGAGCCACCACCAGCCGAAGAGATCGTTGTCTTTAAAGCGGAAATCAAAGAAGACTACCGCAAGTGGGAGGTTACAAGGGACGAAGAAGGAGTCTGGGTGGTTACTGGGCGTGGAATGGAACGCGCTGTTTCCATGACAGATATTAACAACGACTTCGCTGTTTACCGACTACAACGGACACTTGAAACAAGTGGAGTTCACAAAAAACTCAGAGAAATGGGCGCCAAAGAGGGCGACGCAGTCCGAATTGGCACTACTATTTTCGACTATGAGGATGAAGAGACCGACAGGTATCGATAAAAAATGACCGTCCCCTTTCGGAGACGGTCATTTTTATTTAGATTGTCTTACACAGCCGGTCGGCCTACTTGACTATCCGCCCATTGGTTCATCATTCAAGTCAGCCTACGCAACCACTCCGAAGAGAGCACGTGCAAATGTGAGAGAACTCTTCTTCCAGAATATCTATATGGTAAGACTTAATTGCGTTTGATACGTTTGCGTAAGAACAATAGACCGCCAACACCGCTACCCAACATCATTCCAACTATTCCTGGCTCGGGAGTGGATGCAGATGCAGAACAAGGTCCTATTGCATTGGTATCGAGCGTCACCGCCCCATTCCTCGCGAGCATACGCCCACACGTATCACTAGAGCCTGTATTCATCGTGATACTGGTGAGCACCATTACAGTTCCAAGATACTGTGTATTCGTGCCCAGAGTTGCCGATGAACCAACTTGCCAGTAGACAGTATTGCCTGTACCACCATTCATGATATTTACTTGCGCATTTGAAGCGGAAGTCAAAGTAGATCCAATTTGGAAATCGAACCTTGCATTGGAATTCCCAAGTGCGTTCAAAGTCAATATGCCCGTTAATTGAGCAGACGAACTGAAATGATATACACCAGCGAGCAGAGTCATTCCGCCAAGATTCTGACCGGACAAATCTGTGTTGAACGCCTCATTTGCGATTGTGTTGTAAGCAGTTGTAGTTTCATTCTGAGCCGTAACTGCAACTGCATCATTAATGTGCTGGACACCGCTAACTATGGTTCCCGGTGGGAAACCCGTAATAGCGGAACCAGGACTGACCCCAACATTTCCAGTAACGACTGTTGCCCCCGTGTTAGTCACCGTGGAACCGGCTAAGACGCCGAATCCTGTTGAAACTGGACCGAGGATCGCCTGGGATTGCGATGTGGAATGGGACGCACACGCAATTGCTACAACGGCAACAACGTTTAGTACTCTCTTCATTTTAAACACCCTGACGGATACGACCACAAATGCCGTGGATCAACTTATTCCAAAAATG
>CAISOI010000480.1 GCA_903886985.1 uncultured Chthonomonas sp. | reverse complement strand
CAAGTTGCTGGTCAACTTGCAGGTCGTTGTCCCAGCCCCAATTCAAGGTCAGGAGATCTAGTCCATTTTCCCCGTTGAGTCGAGCCATCTCATTTTCGTCTGGAAATGGTGAGCGACCGTCTTTCAACCATTGACTGATATGACTACAAACAAATGGATCCTTGGAAGTTCGAATGAATTCAGTGAATGCCGGACTTATCACGACAGTGAGGAGAACACCTTGGAGTGGCGCTCCATCATTCACTCGGTCGGTCATAACAACTGTCCGTGCTGCTTTCGTACTGATATATGTTTCGTACTCTTTCCGAATTGCGTGCTTGAAGATTGGATCTACTCCAAACGGCACGTCACAGAGCCGCCAAACTTCTTCAAAGTCCCCAATATTAGCGTCCCTCACAAATTGCTTGTTGTCATTCATTTTTAGGATTTTCATATTAGTCACAGAACGCCCGAATTTTCAAGCAAATCCATTGATAGGATCAGGGAGAAATGAGGAGGACTCAATGAATCTAGAAAATTCTTTTGGCCGACTGACTAGCAGGTGGTCGGCCCTTTCTTCGTCTCTAATAGAAGCCAAATTTCTCACCACCATTCTGGCAATCCTCGGCTATATAGCCTTATGTGGTCAAGCGATGTGCCAAACGATCATCGTCGACGACCCGGCGATGATTAAAAATGGGCCAGCCAAATGGTGGTATACGGATTCGGTTGGCTATAACGGCTCAATGACTTGGACTTACACAGGGGATGCACAGCATGGTGTAACCAATTGGGGTGAGTGGGACCCATCATTACCGTATGCAGGTATTTGGAGGGTAAGCGCGTTCATTCCCAGAAACCATGCGAACTCCCATAACGCTGGATACAAAATTTCCACTCTAACGGGAACTCAGGTCGTAGTTGTGGATCAGGCGCCGATATATGATCAGTGGGTCACACTAGGGGAGTTCTCACTCGGAAGCGGATCAGCTGGGCATGTCATTCTTGAAGACCAAACCAATGAGGGTTGGGGAGCAAAGTGGTTAGGATATGATGCCATCAAGTGGGAGTTTGTCCGAGCATTAGGTGGCCCGGCTCCCTCACTGAGTTTCTCAAAGGTGCGAATGTCTGCATCCGATACTGTGGAGGTCGGAATCGTATTCACTTCCAGCGCCGCATCTACGGGTTCGTACAAAATAACTATAGATTGCCCAGACAAGTCTATTAGCGCCACGGGTTCTCTCTCCGGAGCACTGTATTTGGACAATCACGGATACCTATATCCAACTATTAACCTCGCCAAAAACGCAGTGCAACGGTTCAAGAAGAACACTCGATTGGCAGTACACGCAACTTTGGCAGATTCAAATGGATCAGCCAGTTGCCAAAGTAGCCTTTCAATTATGCTTCCAACAATATTGATCAGAGGTATCAACCCCGCGTGGTGGGGGTCTAGCGGTGGAGACGGTACGTTTCCTAATCTTGAATCAGGGCTCGACGCAGCGACCCAAAGAGATGCGTCAAGTGTAAATGGGTTCACCACAGGCTATAAGCTCTTGGCCAATCAGCCTTCTTACCCGACGATCCACTACTTTACATATAACACCGACATAACTTCATTTACGGATGCTTCGCCTTCCCTCGGTTCTCTAGTGGGATTCGCATTAAACAAGACATATGCATCACGCGTGGACCTCGTTGGCCACTCTAAAGGGGGACTTGTTGCACGGGCGTACGTGCAACTCCATTCAGACGGAAACGAT
>CAISOI010000479.1 GCA_903886985.1 uncultured Chthonomonas sp. | reverse complement strand
GAACTCAGCGGCTAATTGACGGTCGTCCTGCCGCATGGGATGATCCCACAATCTTGGTAGGCGCGGCGGAGAGTTATGAGGCGCGTTGTAGAAAATGTCACGAAGTAAGAAACCGTCCGAAAGATATTAGTCAGAGCTTGACGGATCGGCCCCTTAAGCGAAAAGCGAAGCCTGCGACTGTCCATTCAAGGTGGGAGCAACCGGACCTTTTCTCAGAAGACCTTGAAGGTTAAGAGGGCTTACCGAGATGTACTATTGACGTTGTGATACGTCCACAGCTTATGCTAAACTAAAATATTGTGTATGGCGATTTGGAGACCTAACTTTTGGTCAGTACCGTTCGTCGTATAGGGTTTGACAGTACATCCGTTTGTTGGAGGCAAGTTTGGCAAGATTTTTGTTTAGGGCTACAACCGCGTTCTCAAGTGGGATTCTCGCCTTGGGCATGTTGCTAACAAACCTTGTTTTCGAAGCCTTAGGAAGCGTTTCAGATTTTGAAAATTGCGGATTCCTCGCTGGAAATGTTTTTGCTCTTTTCGTAATTTATCCGTTAATTTCCCTCGTGATCGCTCGACGCACTACCGGGCGAATCGTGTTGCGGCAGAATGGAGTTGCACCCTATTCCTATATGGGCAAAGTGATTGGATTTGCTGGATCACTTATGTATTTTGCGCCAGGTGTCGCGAACCTAGTGATTGAAGGGCGCACAAAGTCTCTTACATTTGAATTGGTTGCGACGATAATTGGAATGTGTATCTTGTGTGTGTTGTTCGGTCATCTCGGGCAGATAAGCGCGCTTCGAAAAGCTCGTGATAATGAACTGATTAACTCATTTAGTTAGAAGGTTGTGTCGATTAATTGCAAGTATTAGAATTCTGGGAATGGAGTACAGGACGTGTCAGGTAAGAAACTTAAGGTCGGTTTGATTGGGTCCGGCGGGATTGCGCAAACGGCACATTTGCCTGGATATGCAGCGATCCCCGAACTATGTGAAATAGTTGCCATCGCAGATATTAACGAAGAAGCAATTCGAGCTACCACCGAGAAGTTCTCGGTTCCACATGTGTTTCACGACTATAATGAACTTCTGGCTATGCCGGAAATCGACGCTGTATCTATTTGCACTCCGAACTATTTACATTTTGAGCCAACGATTGCCGCATTCGCTGCGGGAAAACATGTGTTGTGTGAGAAGCCCATTGCAATGAACGCCATTCAAGCCAAGCAAATGGTGGAGGCAGGGCACAAAGCTGGAAAGAAGCTGCAAGTTGGATACAATACTCGATTTGCTCCGCAAAGCCAGTTGCTAAAAAGTTATATCGATGCAGGAGATCTCGGAGACATCTACTACGCACGTGCTCAGGCATTACGGCGACGTGGAATTCCCGGTTGGGGCGTTTTCATCAATAAAGAGAAGCAGGGCGGCGGACCGCTTATTGATATCGGGGTGCATATTCTTGACTTAACCCTCTGGTTGATGGGGCATCCGAAGCCGGTGGCGGCATCTGGAATTACCTATGCGAAGTTTGGTCATAGATCTGATGTTGTCGGGTTTTTAGGACAATGGGATCATGAGAATTTTACGGTTGAAGATTTTGCCGCAGCACTAATCCGGTTGGATAATGGCGCAACCATTGTTCTTGAGTCGAGTTTTGTAGCGAACATTCCAGAAGACATCATGACCACTACGTTATGTGGTACCGAAGGAGGAGCCGTAAGCTCCCCTTTAACAATTATTCAAGAGAAACATAAGTCACTACAAACTTTCAAGCCGGAAGTGCCAACCAAGGTTGTAAACTCTCATTACGAGGAAGTAAAGCAGTTTGTATTGGCGGTGCTCAATGATACGGAACCGCTTGTTACTGGTGAGCATGGTCTTATGGTAGCTCAGGTAATGGACGCAATTTACAAGTCCTCGGAGACTGGTCGCGAAGTACTCATCGACTAGGTATTTGTCGAAAGTCACCGCGAAAGTGATACCAAGGATAACTTTGACCAATTTAGAAACAATACCTTAATCTATGCCTCAAGACCCTGTCGTCCAAAAACTAGATGTCCATAAGGATAACAGTCCTTCAAATTCGGGTAACGCATTAAATACCCGTTCCGTTCTCATTTCAATTGGAATGGTAGCGGCACTAGCTGAATTGTCTTATGCAGTCATGAACTTGTCGGCCATGCCGGTATATCTGAAATTTAGTATGGGTTACCCGGCCGGAATGATCACCTCTATTTGCGCAGCCTTTTTAATGTGTGAAGGTGTGATGAAGGGGCCGTTTGGAATTCTTGGGGATCGAGTAGGGCGAAAGTGGCTTATTGTTGCAGGGCCGGTTCTTAGCGTTTTTACCTCCATCCTTACGGTCTTCGTTTCCGCAAACCAATGGTATTTTTTCGTTCTGTTACGAGTAATCGATGGGCTTGGCGCAGCAGCGCTTTGGCCCTCTGCATTGGTTATGATTGCTGACTTGGTTCCTGAAAATCGTCGGTCACAGGCAATGAGTATGTTCAACGTTACCTACATGGTTGGACTCGCACTCGGACCGTTTATTGGTGGTAGCGCCAATGACCTTACGCGGAAGTTAATGCCCCACGCGCATGATCCGCGACAAGCCTCGTTCTACATAACCGCAATACTATTTGCAATCACGGCGGTGATCGCTGGGATAAGAATTCCAGATATCCGACCAACTCACGAGACAAGTTCTGAACACGAGGGTGGCTCCGGAGTTAAAGAGTTTTTCCAGCACTTGCGATCGATTCCCGAAATGCTGACAATGGCGTTCGTAACATTTCTTGGAATTGGACTTATCATGCAGATTATCAAGTTGTTTGCTATAGATGAATTCAATGTCTCAGAGTCCCAATATGGCGCTCTCCTCATCATCCCATGCTTGTTCATCGGCGGATTTTCTATGGTATTGGGGACCTTGGGGGACCGCATCGGTCGAGTAAAAGCAATACGAATTGGAATTGGGCTTTGTGCAATATCTCTTTGGGCACTCATTTTCATTCACAGCGAGTGGGCTTTGGTTGTTGGTGGATCGATTATTGGCGTTGGATTTGTAATATCGTTCCCGGCGTGGATGGCGCATGTTAGTGCAACCTGTGATCCCCGGCAGCGAGGAGCAATCATGGGTGCTGTTGGCACTGCTCAGGGATTAGGTGCAGTTATTGGTGTCCCAGTGGGAGGATTGCTGTATGATCATGCAAATATCAACCTACCGTTCGTCCATTCGCAACATCCTAGTCACTATGTACCCTTTATAGGTTGTGCGTTATTGTTAATCGTGGCGTGGCTAATTGCGACCTTCGCGATAAAAGAGAGCAAAGGAGTGACTAGAACTGTTGAAAGTCCGAGTTAATGTTAGTACGCCTCAAATTACTCTAGATAAGGTATTTCAGGGCGCGAATACTGAGGAGATTGTTAGAGCAATGCAATCTGAGGCAGCAACACATGTTCCGTTTCTACTCAGAAAAATGGTGACCGGTCTCCCTCCTATTCAGTTTGTGCGCGAAGTTGTTCGTAGATACAACGATACAATGGTCAAGCAGCTTCCGCCGCCGTCATCTTGTGATGATTTTATTCAAATGGGAGTCAGCGAGGGCTTTGTCACAATTGTTGAAAAATAGAATTTTTGGGCTCGTTTCGGCTATTGCGATATTTACCGGATGTTTGAGCGCAATTCCTATTTGTGCTGACGTAAAATATGGCTATGATTTACGGCCGGGCAGTCCCGCAGAGAGTAAGGCAGTTCTTATTGAGGGAGCTTCGACTGTTACCGGAGAGACTAGGCAGATTCCTCTAGGTGGATTTGTTATCTACCGTCTGAATTTACCTCCCTTAATCCGTTGTGCTGTTAACATTGCTGCTGACGCCCTTGTAAAAGTTGTAATTCAAAATGGCGAAGGCAAGATCATTCCTTATCGCGCGGAGACGGGAAGCAGTGCTTCATTTACATTTACTTCGCCTGCCTCTGATGGAACCACTTCCTTCATAAGGGTTAAGGTCCTGTCGCAAGCTTCGGCGGTTTCAATCAAACGAATATCCGTCAACGTTCAATATCCAGATTCAACTGGCAATGGTTTAGGTGATCCTATTGCCACAATGATGGGTATCTCCGCTGGGGGGAGATTGCAGTTTTCTCCGCGCCCAGGAAAGCCCCACACCTCCTTTCAAACTAGCGAAGGTTATGATCCAAAACATGCTTTGCCTACCGATATGGTGCTCGTTTATAGCTCTGATATTGAGAAGATTCAGAGTTGGAAGGACCACGGCTACCAAGTCGTAACAATGGGGGGATTCCGTGAGAACGAGGCATATGTTCGAGAACATAAAGATGAAACTCAGCAGGACAAGAATAACAATTCCATAACGATAGGCGGCAATTCGTTTTACATGGTTCCAACAACTGCTAGGAACCAGAAATCTGCTAGTTATTATGTGGACGCACTAAAATCAGGTGCGACTGGGATTGCTCCTGAGGAACCTGAACTGTTTGCAGCATCAGGATATTCAGATTCTTTTAAACAGGAATGGCAATCTAAATACAACGAGTTATGGCAACCGCCCCACACGAGTATTGACGCAAGCTATAAATCAGAAAAACTTAAGCAGTTTCTCACAACACGGCAAATTGATACCATCTTAAATGCCGGTCGCGATTTTAGCACACAGTCCACGCGGATGGTCGCTCTTCACAGTCCGATAACCTATTATGCTTGGGGAATTTCGGTACCACATAAATCAATCGTTGATATGGCAGCGCTAACCGATGTTATTGCTCAAGTGTGGACAGGTACTGCCCGAACGCCCGAGCGAATGGCAGGTGTGCGAGCGGAACGCACATTTGAAACTGCGTACCTCGAATATTCCTCGATGGTGAACCTGATCTACGGTACGGGAAAACGACTCTGGTTTCTGTCAGACCCTATTGAAGACAATCCAAATCGATCAATTGATGACTACACCCGCAACTACATGCAGACCGTGGTCGCATCTCTGATGTTCCCGCAAGTAGATAATTTCGAAGTAATGCCCTGGCCCGCCAGAGTTTACGACAAAGTCCCGTCTTCCTACGCTACAGTTATAAATACCATAACGGGAGTGCTGGGTGACATTTGGACTGGTGTTGGAAATGTCGATAACAACGCTATAAGTGGTACAAGTGGCATTGGGATTCTCATTTCTGACACAATGGGGCTAGAACGTGCAGAACCGGGACCAAGTGATTTGGATGGTCTGTTCGCGATGTCCTTGCCATTTGTAAATCACGGCTTACCTATCAATATGGTGTCGTTAGACAAATTAGGTGAACCGGGGTACTTGAACAAGTACAAAGTTCTGCTACTTTCATACGACTATCTAAAACCATCAAGTTCGGCAGTACATAAATCGCTCTCCGACTGGGTACGGAGAGGTGGAAATCTCATATTCCTGGGCGGAAGGAGTCCATTTGATGCGGTAAAGGACTCGTGGTGGAAGGTGGCTAATCTTTCCTCGCCCGTGGAGGACCTATTTAGTCAATTGGGCCTGTCTGTACCATCTCGGTCGGAACCAACGGTGAAGCCTGTATCTGCAAGATATTCTCAACTAATGGCCGGTGATCCGGCGGAACATGAACAGAAAAACCGAAATTTCTACTCGATCAATGTTGCGAACAATATAGGACCAGATGGTAGTGTTGAAGTTAAATTTGAAGATGTTTCACCCACTGATGGATGGGGCGCAACGGTCTATTCCGTCGAGCTAAGGATCAAGGGAAAACTAATGGCGGCATTTTCCGCCGGCTCAGATTTGGAGACACGTTTTCTGTCCGAAGAGCACAATTCTGGATTCAACGGGAAGGCAAGGTTTGCTGACAGAGATGCATTCTGGACATATCGATTTGATAATTTACCAAAGGGTGCAGACATCACTCTGGTGGTTGATATGGCAAATGGATTTAAAATGAGTGCGGCTCCGGGAAGATTGCGAAGCGAACGAATGACTTCAAAAGATACGACCCTAGAAGGTGTGCTGAAGAATGTGAGATTATCTCCTGTCTATCCCATGACGCGCTATGGAATGCCAAATTCAACTACCACTCCTACTACCAACGTGCGGTCGCTATACACGACACAATCCGGGCTAACTCCTATATGGCAAGCAAGCATTGAGCAGGGCACATTCCTTTATTCGTCGATTCCCGCGGCATTTTATTCTTCAACATCGCAATCTTCACGACTGCTGCGTGGATTGGTGAGATGGGCATTAGAGAACTCCCGTAACAAATATACGGAGTCAACCCGATTTATTTCAGATCGGGGATCCGTAGTTGCTGTCAAGGCTCTTGGTGAGGACGAAGAACTTTCTGGGACTTTTGTAAATCTACTTAGCCCAACACTTGCAATGGAAGAGGATCCGACCGTGCCAGCACGCAGCCAGGGGATATTTATGAAGGTGGGACAATTGAGCGGTGCTCCAAGGTTGCTGGCTGCATCTGGACGACTGCGGGCAAAGAGCTCTCGACCGGACGTCACCAGTTTCATGGTACAAGCGACTTCTGGAACCGATGGGGTTGCCCGAGTTTATAAAGGAAAGAAGTCATTCATTGGGGTTAAGGCGTCGAACGTGTATGGAGTCAGTGTTCCTGCGACAGCGGTTCCCGATGGAGATACAATTCTATTCAGGTATACAAATGATATTGAAGGTGTAATCGTAAGGGCAGGTTGGAAATAGAAAATGGCGTTCGGTAAGCTGAATAGGCATATCTTTGAGGCTAGTTTTTGTTTATTTCTAATGACCGCGATTCAAACGGCAAGCAGCGTGAAAAACGACATCCACACTGAGAAACAGCTTACATCTGGTCCCGGCAACAAAGATCTCGACAACAACCTCAATTTTTCTCCAGACGGATCCAAACTGGTATTCGATTGTCGCGGTGAGCAGGGAATTAACGAGAACTCCACGCTGGGTTACCTTGATATTGCGACCGGTAAAATTGTCTATTTTTACAAACAACGACCTCCTCTGTTAGGAGTGGGCGCTGCCAGCTTTCTCGATAATAACTCCGTCATCGCCATTCATGCAATTCCGGGGCACAAGTATGACTTTACAGAACGCGGTGGAATGATTATTCCTATTGACGGCTCTGGCAAGGTCCAATTGTTGGACAGTCGGAATATATCCGCCCCATATGCTCCGGGAGCTCTTCGAGGAGGCACCCATAAGCACGAACCAGATTCTACTGGCAATTGGATAGGATTTACCTATAACGATCACATTATGAAATTCAACCATGCATCCGATTTGCGGAATGTGGGAGTCAGTCACGTTGGAAGAACTGTCCGAGTTCCCCCCAATTCAGATGGAGGCAATTTTCAGGGCACCAGCTTTTCCGTGTTATTGACAACTGCCATTGATCATCCCAAGCCGGGTTCGGATGAGATACAACGGGCGGAGGGGGATTGCTGGGTGGGAAATAGAGGATATCCAAAAGACGGCAGGCATATCCTATCTCGTGCATTTCGGGGTACGGTTATCGTGTTGGAAAACGGCAAAGATGTCCCTTATTTAGACGTGTTCATGGTCGATATTCCTAAAGACATAACCGTTTCTGGTCCATTGGGACTATTGGAAGGCACTAGCGAAACCTATCCAAAACCTCCGAGAGGTGCAGTTACTCATAGATTGACTCGCACTGCCGAAAATGTGGATCATCGATTGCGAGGAATCAATGGGCATATGCGGTCATCGGGGGATGGTCGATGGATTTCGTACTTCGGGAAAACACTGATCAATAATGAAGTGGTTAACCAAGTATTCTGTGTCTCTCCGATTACTG
>CAISOI010000478.1 GCA_903886985.1 uncultured Chthonomonas sp. | reverse complement strand
TGAATGGATATATCAGAAGGGCGCGCTCAGTTTTGATGCTATGACTAATGTGCCCGCTGCTTTTCGCAGCATTTTAGCAGAAAACTATTCGATCTATTCCTTGAAAGTTGCGCACGAAGATAGGGCTGACGATGAAACCATCAAGTATTTGCTGCAGCTTCAAGACGGCGAACAGATCGAATCGGTCTATCTACCATATAAAGATCGAGTATCAATTTGCGTATCCTCTCAAGTAGGGTGCGCAGCTGGATGCACATTTTGTGCTACGGCTATTGGTGGTTTAGCGAGAAACATGACTGCCGGTGAGATTGTAGAAGAGATCCTATTGCTTTCCGCTCTCAACGGCGCGAGACGAATCAGTCATTGTGTCTTTATGGGAATGGGCGAACCACTATTCAATTACGATGAAGTGATTAAGAGTGTCCGATTGATGAGCACAGAGATTGGTTTGTCGCCACGACATATAACCATCTCAACAGTAGGTGTTGTTCCCGGGATTCTCCAGCTTGCAGAAGAGAATATGCCCATAACACTGGCACTGAGTTTGCATGCTCCGGACGATCAAATGCGCGAACAGTTAATCCCTACCGCACGAAAGTGGAAGTTGGCTGAAATACTGGATGCCTGCCGGGTCTATTTTGCTAAGACGAAACGCAATCTCACATTTGAATATTTGATGATTGCGGATATCAACGACTCGTATGACAATGCAATGGACCTGATCGAGTTAATCCGGGGGATTCCAGGTAACGTGAACCTGATCCCTTACAATTACGTCGATCTTAAACAGGGGTATCGTAGACCGTCGGGTGAGCGAATCAAATTATTTCGTTCCGCACTGGAGTCCCAAGGACGAACAACGACCCAGAGGATGGAGCGTGGGCACTCGATCAGTGCAGCTTGCGGGCAGTTGCGCAGGACCGCTGGTACTTTGAAACCGCGCAAAATTGAAATTCCCGTAACAGCGAGCAGGTAGATTTGCAAATCCGTTATTGTGCGCTAATTGGAGTTATTCTGGCAGTCTCAATAGGCGGTTGCCGTAACAAACCGAGTAATCCGCCCAAAAAACCTAAAGTTCAAGTACATAAGGATTTGCCCGCAATTGAAAGCCAAGGCATATCCATTACTTGGTCAGAGAAGCAGCCTGACGGCACAGCCAAGCGGTTGATTGATCTTCATGCGGAGACAGGAGAACTTTCCAAAGGAAGTCAGTCAGGTATCTTAAATCGGGCAACAGGTAAGCTTTACAAGGAAAGTCGCGCGCGTGCTCGTTTTTCGGGAGATGTTGTAAATGCTTCTCAGGAGAAGCGCAAAGTTATAGCAACCGGTCACGTGACGGTATGGAGTATCGACCCGGAAGGTGGGATATTGAACGCCAACAAAGTCACATACTTCATTGATAAGGACTTGGTACTGGCTGAAGGAAATGTCACCATAGAGTATACGCCTCCAGGAATGAAGGTCCCACTCGCGTATGGCGGCCCCGTGAGCCGAATGACAGTTAACACGGAACTCAAAAAGTTTCATATTCCGTAACCACATTACATGTCGCAAAACAAGGA
>CAISOI010000477.1 GCA_903886985.1 uncultured Chthonomonas sp. | reverse complement strand
TCCGCGACAGTCCGCGACAGCGTCACACAGAAGAGATGCGCAGTTATCGACGCAAGCAGCGGGAAATTCAAGATCGAATTGTTTCACTTGAGCGCCGGGTTCTGCCGACTTTGATACCTGTGGAAAAAGAAGATTTTGGCAATGAAGCGGTTCGACCTCAAATTATGGCGAAACGTATTGGAACGATTTACACTGCAGACGAGATAGCCGAATACCGAACTCTGCTTCGAGATCGACGAAAGCTGAACGACAGTCCACCAAAGGGACTAGAAATGGCGCTCTGTGTCACCGAGCAGTCTGAACCGCGGGAAACACATATTCTCATGCGCGGCAACCCGCACGTCGAAGGCGAGTTGGTCACCGCGGGATTTCCATCTGTTCTCAATCCTCCTGCTCCGATGATATCTAAGCCGGCAGAAAACGAATCTAGTGGACGTAGATTGGCGCTTGCGAACTGGATTACCAGTAAAGAAAATCCATTGACTGCGCGGGTAATGGTTAATCGAGTGTGGCAATATCATTTCGGTAGAGGGATTGTAAGGACTCCAAGCAATTATGGTTTTCAAGGTACCAAACCAACGCATCCCGAACTTCTCGACCACCTTGCCACCGAATTCCAACGGGGCGGTTGGAAGTTGAAGCCGCTTCACAAAATGATCATGATGTCTTCCACTTACCGAATGTCTTCGGCAGGTAATCCGAAGGCACTCGCGGCTGATCCTGAGAACGACAATATGTGGCGGTTTGACATGCGCCGCCTCGAAGCAGAAGAGGTACGCGACTCAATTCTTGCCGCCAACGGTTCGTTAAACCTGAAGATGGGTGGTCCGAGTTTCTACACAACGATCCCCGCAGAAGTACTGGCAGGTCAGTCTGTACCGGGAGCAGGATGGGGCAAATCGAGCCCTGAAGAAGAGGCGCGGCGCAGTGTCTATATCTTTGTTAAGCGATCCCTGATCGTGCCCATGATTGCAAGTTTTGACGGCGCTGAAACAGACTTTTCGTGTCCAGTCCGATTTGCAACAGTTCAGCCAACTCAGGCATTGGGCATGATCAACAGTGCTTTCATTAATAAAGAGGCGCGCGAGTTCGCTGATTTTCTGAAGAAGAACGCTGGATCTGACTCGGAAGCGCAGGTCAAACTCGCACTAACTAGGGTTATGCAGAGAAATCCTACTCGGAAAGAAATTGATCGTGGCACAAAGTTGATAGAATCGATTCAACGCAAGCACGGTGTGACCAAGGATGACGCCCTCATGCGGTTCTGTACGGTAGCGTTAAATCTGGACGAATTTCTGTACATAGACTGACGAATGTCGACTGACATCAACTTGGTGTTCGTGTAGAATTGAGAATAAACAATGAATTTTAAGAAACCAAAAACAGGTGAGTTTTGCGGTCGAACCCGACGGGAGTTCCTTTGGGATATGGGTGCCGGCTTTGTTGGGGTTGGATTAGCCGGATTGCTTGAGGAGAGTTTCTTCGCTCGCGAGGCAATAGCAGCGGATGGAGTCACGAAGTGGAGCAATCCGTTATTGCCGCGCCAACCTCATGCCCGAGGCAAAGCGAAGAGTGTTATCTTTCTATACATGTATGGTGGCCCTAGCCATATTGACACCTTTGACTACAAACCAGAAATGAACGGTATGGACGGCAAAACCATTGACGTCAAAACGTTCGGTCGCGGCGGCCACAAAAACAAGGGTCGGATCGTTGAGACTCCTTGGAAATTTAAACAGTACGGTCAATGTGGCAAATGGGTAAGCGACCTCTTTCCAAACCTCGCCACTTGCGTTGACGATATCTCCTTCATTCATTCAATGACCGCCGATTCGCCGATCCACGGTTCTGCCATGTTACAAATGAATACCGGTAAAATTTTGAGTGGAAGTCCCTGCCTAGGGACATGGGTGAATTACGGACTGGGTACCGTGAATCAGAATTTGCCTGGTTTCGTAGTCATGCTCGATCCCCGCGGCGGACCGATCAGTGGTTCCAAAAACTGGGGTGCAGGGTACATGCCTGCCACCTATCAAGCAACTGTAATGGCACCGGGCAAGAAACCAATTCTCGACCTTGACCGACCTGAAGGTGTTTCCGTTGGATTACAGCGGGACATGCTTGATACTTTGAAGGAATACAATGTGGAGCACGAAGCATTGCGAGTAGATAACACCAATCTCTCCGCACGCATTGCCTCTTTCGAGCTGGCAGCTAGAATGCAGGCGGCAGCTCCGGAAGCAGTAAACATCGACGCCGAACCAGAGCACATTAAAGAGATGTACGGTTTGAATGATCGCCGTTCTGCAACTTTCGGAAGACAATGCCTTCTTGCACGACGAATGGTGGAGCGCGGGGTGCGCTTCATACAGGTGTATTCGGGCGGCAATCACAATGATGCCAACTGGGATGCCCACGCCGACTTGAAGGTGAATCACGATCTTCACGCGGGGGAAACTGACAGGCCGATCGCTGGACTAATTAACGACCTCAAGCAACGCGGTTTGTTGGATGAGACCCTTATCGTGTGGGGCGGGGAATTCGGGCGACAGCCTACCGCCGAATACGAAAAAGGGACTGGCAGGGACCATAACGCCTATGGTTTTACAATGTGGATGGCGGGTGGAGGAATAAAAGGCGGTGTAAGTGTTGGAACTACAGATGAGCTTGGTAGCAAAGCTGTGGACGATACTTTTCATGTCAAAAATCTTCATGCCACAGTGTTGAACCAACTTGGAATGGATCCAAACCGGCTGTCATACTTTTATGGCGGTCTAAACCAAAAGCTTGTTGGAGTTGAACCAGTCGAACCAATTCACCAGATAATAGCTTAACAACATTTGCGTTTACTTTGTTCAAATTCTGTGGACGTGAAACCACCTAATTGAGAGGGTTGAAATGAATTCATTGATGCAACGACGCACGCTGTTTATTGGTGCGATGGCTCTAATTTCTGTTTCCGCGTTTGCGGGTGCTTTACCAGGTCACAAAAAATCTGCGAAAGCAGAAGTGACGCACAAAGTTATAGGTCAGGACCGTGGCAAGGTTTCGATCATTAATGACAAAGGTGAAGTAGAGTGGCAGTACGACAACGGCTTCACTTCACACGATATCTCAGTTCTGCCAAATGGCAATTTTCTCATTCACAATGGTCCTGCTACCATCATTGAAGTGACACCTGCGAAGGAGATTGTCTGGAAACACGTCAGTAAGCCAGAAGCGCCGTACACTGGTGTTGTCGAGATCCACGGTTTCGAGCGGCTAAAAAACGGACTCACTATGGTTGCTGAAACAGGCAATAAGCGAATCATCGAAGTCGACAAGGACGACAAAGTCGTTCATTCAACGCCGATCACCGTTGACGCACCAAACTCCCACCGCGATACGCGCCGAGTTCGCAAAC
>CAISOI010000476.1 GCA_903886985.1 uncultured Chthonomonas sp. | reverse complement strand
AGCTTTACTTGCGACCTGCTATCAACTGTCCTAAGTGCATGAAGAAAACTGTGCAACGGATCAGCGACTGAATTCTATGAATCACTCACACTTACAGTAAGACAAGTTAGAAGACGCATTCCCAAACTAGGGAAATAAGAATAAAGATACATTCCCAAGAAAAGGAAACGTTATGAAGTGGACACTCTGCATATTAGTCGGAACATTAGTATTGGCCCCCTTAGTCGCACAGTCTCAAAAAATGGAGATGTTGCAAGTTGACAATATCCGCCATGTAGATGACAAGTCGCCAACAACCTGGGGAATGTCCGGCATGGAAATGATCCCTTTGACTCAGTCCAACGGAACATTTACGCCAATTATGCGTTCTTTCCGGATGGATGCCAGAACGGTAGAAATACTTTGTAGAACGCAGGCACCGCCCCTTAGTGGCAACGACATAAGAACGGTTGTTGAAAATGGCAGACACTATGTGGTTGTCCGAAGATATATGCTTGCTGAAGTATTCCCTCAGGATGCTCGAGCGGCGAAAAGTTCCATTGGTGATCTCACAGCTAAGTGGGCACATGCAGTTCGAGTTGTTTTACCTCAAGTAGCACCCATGGGCAACCGATTCGGGATTTGATCCGAGGACTAAGAACAAACTATTGTGATTCTACAAATGAAAACACAGATTAGTCTTTTGAAGGAAATTTAAGATGGGAAACATAGTATTTTGGATAGTTAGCGGAGTTATTGTTGGTCTTGTCGCCAAATCAGTAGTACCGAGTGAAGGTCCTCGTGGCGTACTGGGAGATCTGGTTGTAGGGATTAGTGGTGCCTTTATCGGTGGAGGGTTGTTCACTGTGTTTCTCGGTCATAGCTATTCGGGTTGGATCGGAAGCACCGCAGTTGCTTTTGTAGGTGCGGTAGCCTTCTTACTTGTGCTGCGCACTTTTAGCAATCGGCCGTTGCTTCCTCAAGATTACCAGTAACAAACGCTAACATATTTCCTAAGAGTTAGTTTGGTCAAAACAGCCATTCCGAGCTAATGCTGCTTAAAAAAGGCAAATAAAATGAAAACACAAACAACAATAACACATGTACCCATCAAAACAGTCCCTATTCGCATCCGATTTTCGGGAACCCAAAATGCCGATTTGATCCACATGTCACCTGAAGAATCGGCTAGATTTCAAGCAGAATGGCGCAATTACATTGATGGAAGTGGAGAAGTTGGCGGCGAATACATGATCGAGAATGGGGATACTCCCTATGTCATTTCCTTAAACTTCAGTCAAATCGCCTTTATCGAACCCGGCAAGCAATATTAATAGTTTGGATATGCTGACCCAAATTAGTAACTTGTTCATTGCACAACTCACAGTGTGATCAGTGACAAGACGAGCTGGCGATTGATCGGCACATTATACGGGAATTCACCGCAACATAGAGCTGCATCAAATATTTAGACTGAAAGAGAAAAAAGTGATTAAGAGTGTTGTTGGGACCTGCATTGGGCTATCCGCCATGCTTGCAGGCACGTGTGTTGTACTGGCGGAAACGCAACAGGACTCATATGGTCGAGAAATTCGAGTGGTTGTCAATGGCGACAGAGTGCAGTTCGACGGCACTGGTCCACAAAAAAGGAATGACCGAGTTTTGGTACCGCTCCGCGGCGTGCTTGAAAAGATTGGGGCCAGTGTAGATTGGAATGCTGAGACACAGACCGTCCTTGCTGAAAAGGAAGGTATGAAAATCCTTTTGAAAATTGGCAGCAGTAACCCAACCGTAAACGGTCGAAGAGTGCATCTAGATGTTCCCGCCATGACCATCGATGGTACCACGCTTGTTCCATTGAGATTCTTAAGCGAAAGTCTTGGCGCTGACGTAAAGTGGAACGATCAAACCAGCACGGTAAGTGTAAATACAGGTCAGCCGGAGCCAAACATTCAGCAGGAAGATAGGCAGTCGCGTCGTAACCCAGCTCGGTCAGGAAGACCAGAAGTGACTTCGGTTTCCACTGATTTTGGTGGAGAAGTGCTTAAGGCAGGACAACGAATTCATATGACCATGCGTGCAACAGCAGGAGGACGTGGCTACTTCCGGATTCGGGGGCTCATGGAAGAGCAACGAATGACCGAGACTTCTCCAGGAGTTTATGAGTTGTCCTGGCGCTCGCCCGAAAACAGGGACCACCGCGTCGATCAAGCGGACTTCCTTGCGCACGTTGTAATAGGCTCGCGCGCAACGACGGAAAAAAGTCCGGGGCTTGAGCACTAGACAGTTGGGTCGCAGGACCTCCTTCCAGTGACCCAACAAACTGTGCAGCCGTACCTGACGTTTGTAGTAGTACTTGACGAATGAAAGAAGTGAATACCATGGACAGCGACCGCATTAAAGGCAAGATCAAACAGGTTGAAGGCAAACTCATCGACGCTAGAGGAGACCTAACTGGCAAATCGACCGATAACATTAAAGGTAAAGAAATGCAGGTTGAAGGAAAAGTCCAAGAGTTGTATGGTAGGGCAAAAGACGCTGCACGCAAAGTTCTAAAAGACAATTAATTAGCGAGATTATCTCGTACGAATAGGAATATCTTATGCAAAACTTGCTCTGGACGGTTATAGTCGTCCTCTTCATCCTTTGGATACTCGGACAGTTAATGAGTTTTGGTGGACCACTAATTCATCTCTTACTCGTAGTAGTAGTAATCATGGTGGTGTTTAATCTGCTAACTAAGGGTAGAGCCACTTGATTAAGCGGCATACATTGAAGAAATATTGCTTTATATCACGATAGGAAATCATGAAAACACTGTATTATGGTCTATTATTGACGGTTTGTGGAGCACTGGTTGGATGCAATCAAGGATCT
>CAISOI010000475.1 GCA_903886985.1 uncultured Chthonomonas sp. | reverse complement strand
TGTCATCAATGTGATAACCGCCGCAGGCACCAGACCCAAATTTGCATATAGCCCTATCCACTCGGAACCATATCTGGAATTTACTCCCAAGGCAAAAAGTCCGAACAGAATAAACTGTACGAGCACCAAAATAACAACCGTGATGGGCGGCTTTAGCGGAGGTCTATCACTAGCATATGGAAGAAGCATCAGTTAGTTTGACGTGGATTCATTTCAATTTCGACCAGGCAGATTGCACCGCCCGGTCGATGCATGCAACATTCAGACTGCTACTTTCACTTTTGAGCCTTCTTGAAGTCGCGTTAGAATATCATCCACGATCAGATCGGTCGATATACCTTCCGCTTCACCTTCAAAATTCAACAGAATGCGATGACGAAGGGCTGGTTTTGCAACTTCCGTAATATCCTCAAAAGCGACATTAAAACGTCCATGCAAAAGTGCTCGGATTTTGGCGGCAACAACCACAGCTTGCGCACCTCTAGGACTGCTTCCGAAGCGAGCAAACTGCTTCACCATGGATGTGGCTTCTGGAGTAGTGGGATGGGTTGCAAGTACCAACTTGATCGCATATTCCCGAATGTGGGTGGCTATAGGTATCTCCCTCGCGAGTTTTCTCATTTTGAGAATTGATTCGCCATCCAACACCGGACTCACTTCTGCCGTTGAACCACCCGTTGTACGATCTACTATCACTGCTAGCTCTTCAAATGTCGGCGTTGGGACGATCAGTTTATAGAGAAACCGGTCCAACTGTGCCTCTGGAAGAGGATAGGTTCCTTCCATCTCAATGGGGTTTTGAGTTGCAAGCACGAAAAAAGGTTCATTCAAAATGTGTTGCACACCTGCAACAGTTACATGATGCTCCTGCATGGCTTCCAGCATCGCGGACTGTGTCTTCGGAGTGGCACGGTTAATTTCATCGGCAAGAACTATATTTGCAAATACCGGTCCCTGTTGAAACTGGAATTGCTTACCGCCAGCTTCTCCCTCGACCAAAATATTCGTACCGGATATATCAGCGGGCAGGAGATCAGGGGTGAACTGGATTCTCGAAAACTTGAGGTGGACCGCCTGAGCCAACGTTCGAACTAACAGTGTTTTGCCGAGCCCAGGTACACCTTCCAACAATGCGTGACCATTCGCAAGCAAGCAGGTTAGCACCCCGTCAATAATAGGCTCGTTACCGACGATGACCTTGCTAATCTCGGACTTTACCCGATTGAAATTGTCGTTAAATTCCTGAGCCTGTTTTTCAATCTCTGCTGCGGTTACATCCGACACGGTGTCTTCCTCCCGGTATAGCCTAGTGTACGGTCGATGGGGCTATTTGCCATTACCATTAATGGACTCAAAATACTCGCGAACTTGCTTGCGATATGCTGCAGGTATTTGTTCCTTGTTGACGGGGCTCTCAACGGATCGCACCCCACTTTGAGCGGCACTATATAAAGGAGTACCGGACACATATTCGCTGTCGGGATCGCCCCTGAATTGTTGCTGAAGTTCCGACTTGCTCTGGTTCCAAGTTCCCTTGACCTGCGTGTTGGGAGTGAACTTAGAGTCCTTGTGTCCCATCGCGGCATACTTCAAAAACTCTTTGCTGGCTCCAGAATCGGCGGAAATTGATCCCGTCTTACCTACTGCAATCATTTTTGGGCTATTCGCAACTTCATTTTTGAGTTTCTCGCCTTTATTTCCAGATCCATTGGTACCCTTGCCTTTGCCACCCGCACCAATTGGAATCGGGATTCCACCGCTGCCGTTGCCTTTTGCGAGTTTGAGTTTGCCGTCTTTCAATGCTTGAAGCAATTCGGCAAGCTGTTTAGCGTCCAACTTCATTGGACCACCCTTGCATTGACCGCCCGCCTCCGCCATCATTTTGGAGAGTTTCTTCAAGGTCTCAGGATCGATTTTGAGCTGCATTGATTTTGCGGCGTTACTAGCCTGCTCCAGATGCTCGCCCGCTTTTGCGAGTTCCGTACCCTTTAGAGCGTTTGCCATCTGCTGCATCATCTCGGCCATCTGCCCCATCTCGCTGGGCGACATCTGTCCTTTTTCCAGCTCCTTGGACAGCTCGTCAAGTGCCTGCGCCTGTTTCTGGCTGTCTTGATCCATCAAACCTTGCGAGAATTTCTGCATCGCGAGCTGCATAGCCTTCATGCCTTCAGACATCTGCTTGCCGGATTTCTCTCCCGGTTTCTGTGCTTTCTTGTCTCCGGCTTTCTGCCCATCCTTCTGATCAGATTTATCCCCCGGCTTTTCGCCCGGTTTCAAACCCTTTTCGCCCTGCTTCTTGCCCTCGGCTGCTTTTGCCTTTTCGTCCGCTGCTTGGACGGAGGCTTGAATCGCTTTCTGCTGTTGCTCAAGCGCCTTTTTGACCTCTTCACCCGCTTTGCTAAGTGACTTTTTGCCGGGGTCATTGGTTTGGGCGATTCGCTTCTGAGCCTCTTCCATCTGTTTGGTTAATTTGGCGAGTTGAATCATGGCAGCCTTTTTGTTCATGCCACCCTTCTTCATCGCTTCTGCAAGCTTTTGGGCGTCTTTGGCTGCCTTTTGAGTCTCGGCAAGCTTCTGTTGATCAGCCGCCTTACCTCGAGCAATTGCAATCTTTTCGAGTACTATGCCCGCCTTTTTGACCTCTTCTATCTCCTCCTTTTTATCCTTGCTCCAGAAAATTGGCATCGTTGGCAGGAAGAAAGCTAAGAACAAAAATAGAGAAAGGACACCGGCAACAATAGCTTCTTTGGAGAACTTTATTGGAAATGCTTTCCCAATCTCCAGAGTTGTCGCATGCTTGCTAGCATCTGATATTTGCCTGACGAATAATGGGTTCAGAGAATCCATCTTTTCAAATTCTAGAGCACTCGCAAGTCTATCTTTGGAATCAGTTCGCGTGTCGGTCAGCCGTGCGACATCCATAGGTGAAAACGGGCGAGTTAATCCGACCACAATGCCGGTAACCAAAGCCAATAGAATCAAAACGATCAGATTTCGGGGTTTTGGTTCATCCACCCAGTTCATTCGGGAGGATAGCAGCCACAGGACCTCAGCCGCGACCACGCCGCAGGTTACTCGCATGGACCATTTCAGAGCCAATAATATGCGAATACGCCGCGATGCTTCTGATAGCTTAGAATGTAATGAAATATCTGGTGTCATTTGTGGCATTCTCCCCATTCGGGACCGTAAGGCTCTGTCAAACGGCAGTAAATCTGACCGGTATTCAACTCAATGACTCATCATACGACATATTCTTTCGCACTGCAATATCTGCCTTGCTTTTGTGCGAAAGTATGGCGAGAATCCAACAGCAAAGTGAGGAGATCCCCGTATAACCGAGCACAGTAAGGATCCATATCGGCGTATGACCAAACAAGAGCGGAAGACCACTCCAAAACACATCTGGACGGTAAGCAGATTCCGATATTGACATTAGTGGGTTTAGGTAAGCCAAGTTGATTAATATATTTGGTCCCGCCCCCGACATAGGATCAAACATTGCGCGACAAATAACTGGCGCAATCATAGTAAAGCAAACAAATCCATACGATAATCCCATGGACACCCACCGGTTTCTGGTAACAGCAGAAAGGGTGTAGCCTAAAAAGTAGAGACCGACAGTCGTAGCAAACATGGCAACAACGACATTCACAAGCGTTGTGGGTCCCGAGAGAAATCTGCTGTTCGGGGATCCTACCATTGTTTGAATTGGAGGCGTGGATCCAAAAGGCTGAGCCTCACTGAGAAGAGCTTCCTTAGACGGCAAATTCGTAACAGTGCCATTTTTCAGCACTATGCTACTCGTGTTCGCCCGGCCCGGCTGCCCAATCAATGCAAAGCTTCCAATGTACATCAATGAGACTAATGCTGTGAGCAAACATAGGTACGGAAGTCCGGTTCCGATGGTAGCCCTCTTAAACCAGCCCCGGCTCCAACCTGATTTCAACGTCGTTTTCGGGTGCGTAATATCATCTTGGCTCAATTCGCCTGTTGAGAAAATGGGTATCAACATCAAAAGTATGAAAGTTGGGTAAGCCAAAATAATTATCGGACTGGAATTAGCAATCGAAGAAGATGCCGTCAGTGGTGCATTTGCGAAATAGACACAGAACCGCGCACCAAGGTAGAAGAACATCTCCGCCACAAAAAACAGCGCTACAAACAGACGTGGCCACTTCGCACGACTCTCTGGACTTGCCGACACTCTCGAAGCCGCAATACTGGCGAGTGCAAATCCCGCAATGATGAAACAGATGGTCGACGGCAGCCAAAATGGCAGATGCAACATATAGAAATGGGATTGATCGAAGTACTTCATAAATGCACCCGGCGTACCTAGGGGCATGCCGGGATCGACTATTCCAAATAGCCCAAAACCGCACATCAAGCAGAGGTAGTCGTCAGACATGGAGGTCTGAATCCGACCGAACATGGCCATCAACGTGATGTAGGCGATGACAACGGGGAAAAAGAGACTGCAGTAGGTTGCAGCAACAGAGAGGGAAGTGGACTTACTGCAACTTGACCATGCCAGACCAATAGTGCCGCAGAGAAAGCTCCCAAGTATTAGCAATAGATACCATCTTAATACTTCGTCCGGAGAAATACCACCGAGGAAGAAGCAGATAGATGCGAGAGGAAGCGAACTAATTATCAGAACAAGTACAAACCCGATTGACGACAACAGTTTTCCAATGACAATCGATCCCGGCGAAATCCGAGTGAGAGCCATCATGTCAAGAGTACGCTGCTCTCGTTCAATCGTGATGGCTCCTGCCGTGATTGCGGGCGCTATTAAAACGACCAGCAACGCCTGGGCACTGATCAATCCATAAAAGAAATCACGACCTATCTTGGAGGCTCCAGAGAATCCCCCACCAGCGGATGTCGCATGTCTGTACCAAACAGAGTACTGCATGAAGAGTACAAAGGCGATTGCACCGACATATCCAAGGATTAACCAGAACGCACGTGAACCTCGCATTCGCACACGCAACTCTTTGACAAGGACAGGGTTGTCCCTCCAGAGTTCCATAAATGCTGC
>CAISOI010000474.1 GCA_903886985.1 uncultured Chthonomonas sp. | reverse complement strand
CTCGCCTCTGCGACAAGTCCGCCCAAAAGTCGAATTTCATCCGCAATAATCTCAGTATTTTTCTGTTCTTCTTCATCATCGCCACCGCGCACTCTGCGAGATATTCTTCCCCGAAGAATGACCACTTTATCCTTGACGGCATGTTGACCAAATTCCCGGAAAGTCTGAGGAAAAACAGAGACGGCTACACTTTTTCCGGAGAGATCTTCCAGAGTCATAAACGCCATGAGCTCGTTCTTACTCTTCGAACGGAGCTGTCGGACTGTCGTTATTAATCCGCCAATCTGTACAATCTCTTTATCAGTTCTTTCGTTGAGGTCGTCCACTCGGTCTTTGGCATTATTCTCGATTATTTGACGATATTTACTAAGTGGATGGTCTGAAAAATAGAGACCCAGAAGATCGCGCTCAATACGGAGAATATCGTCACCCGAATATTCCGGCATCGGGGTCAGACGCTCTTCGTAAACGGACTCTTCCGGTCCAAAATCATCCAGGCCGAATAGGTCGCCCTGACCCGATTCTTTGTCCTTAAGTATCCTCGTTGCGGATTGCATGGCAGTATCAATCGCCTCAACCAACATGCGTCGATTTGGTTTTGTTGGACCTGAATAGACCTCTTGAAATGCGCCACATTGGATCAGAGCTTCAACGGTTGCGCGAGTTACGCCACCTGCTGCTGCCGTGCGATTACAGAAGTCAGTCAATGAAGTAAAAGGTGTTGCCTTTCGAGCTTCGAGAATGACTTCCACTGCCGCCCGGCCCACGTTCTTAATTCCTGCAAGACCAAATCGAATGCCGTTACCTTCTGGTACAAAATCCGCAAAACTCTTATTGACATCTGGAGCGAGCACCGAAATATTCATTCGGGCGCACTCTTCCAAACAGGAAGCGATTTTGTCCGCTTTTTCCATATAACAGGCGAGAAGCGCCGCCATATATTCGATGGGATAATTTGCCTTGAGATAGGCAGTTTGGTAAGCCACATTTGCATAACAGACAGCGTGTGCCTTGTTAAATGCGTACCCTGCAAACGGTTCCATGAGGTTGAAAATTGCGTCTGCAATCTTCTTCTCAATTCCCTTTTCTTCTGCGCCCTTTAGGAAATTCTCCCGTTGCGCTTCCATCTCTTCTTTCTTTTTCTTTCCCATCGCGCGGCGGAGCAGGTCGGCCTGGCCAAGCGTATAACCCGCAATCACCTGCGCAATTCGCATAACCTGATCCTGGTAGACGATAACTCCATAAGTTTCCGAGAGCACTTCTTCCAGCAAGGGGTGCATATACTGGATCTTCTGTTTGCCGTGCTTGGATCGAATAAACTGCGGAATATGTGCCATCGGCCCGGGGCGATAGAGCGCCACCATTGCCGCGAGGTCGCGGACGGAGGTTGGCTTCAATTCCTGAACATACCGGCGCATTCCTGAGGATTCCAATTGGAATATTCCGGTGGTCGCGCCCGCTCCCAAGATATCAAACGCCTTTTGGTCATCCATCGGAAGCTTCCAAACATCCAGCACTTCACCCGTAGATTTCTTGATATTCTCAAGAGCGCGGCTCAAAATGGTAAGGTTTATTAGTCCCAAAAAGTCCATTTTGAGGAGACCAATTTTTTCGAGGTTGTTTGCATTATATTGTGTGACATAGCCGCCGTCAGCAGCTTTTTGAAGGGGAGTATAATCGACTAACGGTTCGTGAGAGATAACGACTCCAGCCGCATGCACCGAGGCGTGGCGCGAAAGTCCCTCAAGCCGCGTTGCTGTGTCAACCAGAGTTTTGACTCCCGGCTCATTGTTATACATCTGCTTGAATTCTGGATTAGAATTCAGTGCCTGCTCAATGGTGACGTGCAGTGGCAAAGTTGGAATCATTGCGATCACGCGGTTGACATCTGGAATTGGCATTCCCAACGCGCGACCGGTATCCTTTAGAGCCGCCCGAGCCGCCAGCGTTCCGAAGGTGGTGATCTGAGCTACGTGATCCCGACCATACTTGTGAGTGACATATTCAATGACTTCCGAGCGGCGACTATCCTCGAAGTCCATATCGATATCCGGCATCTGGATACGTTCAGGGTTTAGAAAACGCTCAAAGGTGAGTTCATAATCCACCGGGTCAATATCGGTGATATCCGCACCGAAAGAGGTCAATGAACCTGCTGCAGATCCGCGAACGCCGAAGAATATTCCCTTTTCGCGAGCAAATAGCGCGAAGTCACGCACAATTAGGAAATACTGCGCGAATCCCGTCTCTTCGACAATTCTCAGTTCATATTCAAGCCGATCCCGATATTTATCGGACATGCTGCCAAGTTTCCGCTCCACACCTTCAAAAGCGATCTCCCGAAGATATGTCTGCGGCGTATGTCCTTCCGGCAATCCCGGGTGTGGGAGTGGCGCACGCCCAAAGAGTGAATCGAGATCCAAATTGCATTTTTCGGATATTTCGAGCGTATTATCCAGCGCTTCCGGATTTTCTTTGAATATATTCAGCATGTCGCTGCCGGATTTCATATAAAACTCTTCGGAAGCATAGCGTAATCGCTTGGTATCGGAGACCTGTGTGTTTGTTCCTATACATAGGAGAACATCGTGTGCGGAGGCATCCTTCTGACCAAGATAATGGACATCATTGGTGCAGATGACCTTCAGCCCAAGCTCCTTCGCAATCTTTATTAGCTCAGGGTTGCACGCGATCTGTTCCGGAAGCGTATGGTTCTGAATTTCGATATAATAATCGTCCCTGCCAAAGACATCTCTGTACCAACCCGCGATATCCCGAGCCTTTTTGTAGTCACCCTTCATCAGCGCGGAGCAGACTTCACCGCCGAGGCATGCACTGGTCGCAACAATCCCCTCGTGATACTTCTCGATGAGTTCATGATCGATGCGTGGCTTGTAATAGAATCCATCAATTGCAGCGATGGTGGTGAGTTTCAGGAGGTTCTTATATCCCTCCAAGTTCTTTGCCAGCATAAGTAAGTGATAGGCATTCTTTTCAGACCGCGCCGTCTTTTCGCGGTGGTCGCCATTCGCAACATATGCCTCGACACCAACGATTGGCTTGATCTTTGACGCTTTGCACTTGCTGTAGAAGTCGATGGCTCCATACATAACACCGTGGTCCGTCAAGGCAAGAGAACCCATCTCGAGTTCAGCAGCTTTATAGACCAGCTTATCAAGTCTTGCAGCGCCATCGAGGAGCGAAAACTCAGAATGCGTATGAAGATGAACAAAGCCGGGACCTGCCATGGACGAATGATTGCCTTTCTGACTAACGACCTAACACATGAGCATTTGAATTTCAAGACCACCAGCAATGTGCTGACAACTACAATATATGGATGTATCACCCGAGGTTTAGGCTACATATTGAGGAATAGAGACTTCATTGTAGATAATTTGAGCCACTGAGTCAATACCGAAATGAGTCTGTGAAAATGGACTTTCGGCAGTTACGCCCCGGCAGCAACAGGTGCTTTTGGGAGCCATCGCGTCGCTATCAGCGAGACTGCGGCGATCCCAACTCCCACCCAAAATGGCAGTTGATAGTTGTGCGAAGTCTGCCAGAGCCATGCACCACCAACTGGAACCGTCACTGCGGCAATGTGGTTCATCGTGGTCCCCATTGCGAGACAAGGCGTCAATTCATTTTCCCGAACGATCCGGTGAAGATAAGTGGTAAAGCCGACCCCGAACGTGAACAATACATTATCAATCAGGAAAAGCGCATAGAGTGCATACACATTCTGCACCAGCGCATAGCCGAGGAACACAGCGATGAGTCCCATACTGTAAAACGTCAGCGGGGATCGCTCGCCGCGCTTATCCACCAATTTACCAATATAGGGCGCTGTGACTGAGATCATAATGGCATTGATAAACTGGAGCAGGAGCATATTTGCCAGTGGCACTTTGTAAACAAGAATCAGAGCGAAAGAGGCAAAGATGCTGAATATCTGCCGCCGACAGCCCTCAAGGAAGATGAGTAGATAGTAAAGCGCATACTCCTTCCGAATAATGATTCGCGATCGCGCACCATGCGAGGTGTGGGCAGAGAGCCGTGAACAGAGTACTCCAGAAATGAAAATGCTGATTCCGGCAATAACAAAATAGAAATTGTAGTTAAGATTCGGAAACAGCTTCGAACCTGCCCAGGCAGCTCCCAACGCCACCAGAGTCGCCGTCGAACCGACCGCCGACATCTTGCCCAGATGTTTGCCGCCCTCCTGTCCCTTTGCCAAAGCCAACGTGATAGCACTCGATACCGTGGCATAAAGATGAAATCCAACGGACCAGAATACGGTGATCCCTGCCAGCGGCCAGAATCCGCCCATTGTCCCCGAAAGTCCAATTCCAACCGAGGTTATGATCAGACCCATTCCCGCAATGCGCGCTTCGGCAAGTGCTGCCACCGTGCCAGCCATAATCGCCGCCAGCAGACCGGGAATCTCCCGCATCGATTCCAATCCACCAAGATCGGTGGGGCTGGCGTGCAGCTTATCGCGAAGGAAGTTCTGGAACACTCCAGAATAGATAGCAAAACCAAAGAAAAACAAAAAAGTGAGGATGGTGTAGTTAGACCAATCGCGCCGAAGTTGTGCGTCGGACTGTACAGAATGTTCGGTCTCTATGTGGTTTTCAGTTACTGCCGACAATTGCCTGCGACCATTGGAATGTAGTTACGCCTTAGCGAAGATTGATTGTATCACGTATCGCCAGGGAAATGTACGTGCGAGTTGGGGTGGAGATTGGCGCGGTATTACCATCATCAACAAACTGCTGTAATGGGAATGCAGGCGTGTCGCCGGAAATCTAAACCAGTGCATTAATTTAAACTATCTCGAAGTCGGTCCAAATCGATAGATTTCACCGAAGATTTAATGGGGCATGATGAATACCCAGATATTCGCGTTGAATATACGTGGGAAGTCTACTTGCCAGAGGCGAAGCGCAAGTGGGGGTAATACATTCTGCCTGTGCTGTTTGGTGATAGACTTGTTGCAAGAGTGGGGTTTTGGTGTCGGGACGGAGTTTTGGAGATTCGTCAGTGGCATTTCGAAGCTGGAGAGCAGGGTCCGAAGTTCTTTGGGGAGTTGGAAGTTGCACTGAGAAAGTTTATGGCGTACCATTCGGCCACCAAGGTATCCTGTGTAAAAGGGATCGACCATAGGGTCAAAGGTGTGGTACAAGTAGTGTCGACTAAGTGCAAACAGTACTAATTGGCAAGAAACCGCGCACAGAACGCTCTACTATTTTGAAGCGAAGAGATTATCGAAATGGAATTCAGCAGAACGATTAAAATTGAGGAGTGGAATGATCAACTGATATCCAAGATCATTCAATTTTGGGAAAATCGCGAAATAACTTTTCATGTTAAGCACCCTGATTTATTGCAAGGAAAACGAGGTAGTCTCTGGCGCAATTTAATTACGTTCTACAATATGGCTAAACTTCCTTCTGAACTCACTATCTTAAAATCAAGCAGAGCTGAATTTGTTTGTACTCTGAATGTAAATACCACCGGGCAAACCATAGCCGGGACAAACTTGGAATATTGGCTCTTGGAAATGGATACTTTTGTGAGCTGGATAACAAATGACGACTTGAAGAATGAGGAGTGGCGCACTTACAGGAAAGGAGCCGCAAAAGCAATTTGGTCGGAAATGTTGTCCTCAGCTGACGATTATTGTTAGCCAGTACCTTATTGACATTAGAGTTCTTTCATCCCTGTCAAAGTGATGGTTCTACCTCATGACTTTTTCAAGAATTCTCAGAATACGTCACAGCAAGATTTGAACTCCGCGCGAGAACGACACGCCCTATGGCTAAGCAATTGGGAATAACAATGAATAAGTACACCGGCAGTAATTTTGACGAGTTCATGAAGGAAGACGGCACCTACGAAGATGTGACCGCCAAGGCGCACAAGCGACTGCACTCGAACCAGATAAGTGACGCAATGAAACGTGGAAGTATCACCAAGCAGCAACTCGTTGACAAACTGCAGACCAGCCGATCTCAATTGGATCGCCTGCTTGACCCCGACAAAACCTCAATTACGCTGGAATCACTCGAACGTATCGCACTTGCCGTAGGCGGTCAGTTGCGGATCGAGTTGGCTTAGCATTAGGGAGTTGATGGTATGACGAATTCAACTTGGCAAAAACAACTCTCCCTATTTGAAGAGAATCGGGACCGTATTCTGAAAATGGACGCCTTCGAGCCGATGCCCAACGCCAAATGGTGCCGTGAATCCCCACATCACACACTGGGACATATTGTCTCCTGTCAGGCGGCATGGATGCCCCTTATGGTTCAGCTCCATGCTGGCGAAACAACAGGCTCCATTTCAATTAATCCTGATCCTCTTTTTACAAAACTCCAACTTGCAACCACTCCATGGGAAGAACTGGTCAATAGGCTTGTATCGGAGAGGATGGAGTGGCGCAAGATACTCGAAGACATCGACGTAGAGCAAGAGATCAAAACGACAAAGCGGATTTGGACCGCGCAATTACTAACCCGTCGGTTGGTCAAGCACGAGAAGCGGCATCTGGATGATCTGCAAGACACGGAATAATCTGGTTGGAATTGTTTTAGACCCGCCTTGACGGCGCAGTCCCACGGATATAACTCATCGCCATATTCCAGACCTCATTGCCCACTGCACGCCCAAGTTTTCGACCTTCTTTGTCACCCGCCCGAAAGTGGATACCGCCGTACAATCTGGAACTACCTGCTTGATCGGCAGCATCGGAGAACGTTGGCCACGAAAGGGTAAGCGGTGCGGCAGGCACGGACGTCTGAAATTTAGACCATCCTGTCGGGAACGTTATGGAGTTGCCAAAACGGTCGCTGCCAGTAAACCTCATTAAGACCTCCGCCGCGGCCGCACTGAATGTGCTGTGCCCCGAAACGTATTCCGGGAATGGCGGCGTGATGAAATTGCGCGATTGATAGGGGTACCACATGGAACCATCCACAGTCTGAATACCGACGTCCGGTCCGCCGAAACTCGGGATCATTTTGTTAGCGTAGATGGCTCTAATCGCCGTAATCGGACGGCTTGAGTTGTATATGCGTTTAGCATCCCAACATGCGATACCGGCGTCCATCACTGCATTTCCCAGCAGGAAGAACATCTGCACATCCTGATCGAGCGTGTGATTGTCTCGGTCAGAAACATACTGCCCGAATATCTGCCAGTGTCCGGGAGGCAAAACGGTTTTTGGACCGTCGGCCCAGTATTCGGCGATCACTTTCTTGGTGTCGTCCAGTTGCGCGGTCAGGTCTACAACCTCTTCGGCTTGCGAAAGGTAAGTAGGTGTGCCATATACAGGTGGGGCCCCCGGCCGCAGGGAAGACGGCGAAGAAAGGGCGAACGGAATCACCAACCCCCAGTGCGGACCTATATAGGCAGGGCTTGCGCCATTAGCAAAGCGAAGCTGCTGCCATTGGCTCGGGTCAACAACAGAATCAGGAGTATTGATCGGCACATAACCTGTTGTGTCGGCGTAGCCGTTCAGCTGATTTGCCCCATCTGCATGCCGGAACGAGATCAACTGCGCTGCAACCACGTTTCCTACTCCAGCCGGAGTGGTTGTATCGGTCGACGTGTCGGATGGAGAGTACCCAAGCGTGGACATCAGGGAATCAAAGCGGCTCTTTTCGGTTGGGAAGATATCTAACAGGGTGCGGTAGTATGCAAAGCTTATAGATGTCTGCTTGTTTACAATAGTATGTTCAGCAAGGGGGCGCCTCAATTGACCGCCAAGGCGGGTTCCAATTGCGATCGGGTCGTAAGCCGCCCATGCATCGTATGCGGCCGTCGCTGCCATGCCAATCATTCTTGCACTTATCGGAGGTCCGGGTTTTGTCGCAGTGATGGCATCCAGCAGGGTTGAAGTCCACAGATAACTAACGCTTCGACTGTGTGCCCCTCCCCCTCCGCCGCCGCATCCGGCGGCAATCAGTGGAGTGACAATCGAACCAGCAAGAAAGGCGCGGCGCGTCATTGTCGGGATCATCAGCAGACTCCTTAAATCAGTTAATCAGAGCATAAACGACCTGTTATTATGGAATTGTCCGACTTCGAGCCGTATTCCTCCCATAACAGGACCATTTGCGATCAACGGAAACACCGAATTATTATTCCTCTGTCAAACTTGTCGGGCACACATCTCCTAAGGATCACTACACTACATTAATGGATGTAAACGCGTATTATCGAGTTGATTCCGTCTGGAGTGTGACCTAACTCTTCAAATCATTAATCTTGATAAATCCAAAATCCGGATATTTGCCGTTTGCCTTTTTACCCTGACCGATCACTCTGTCAATATGCGGCAGCAATCAAAACACAAAATGATGCGTCTTTTTAATACCCTTACTTCCCCTGCAGTCACATTTTTCATTTCAAATTTGCTTCATTCTTCGCGATTCGAAAGGATGACGGCGAAATAGGGCAAAGAGTAACTCAGGGTCCTACTGCACCACGGAACCCGTAATAGAGGAACCAGTAGGCTGGTTTGTAGTTGTCACGGTACGCAGAGCGGAAGTTACCTGGGAAGTCGCTGCTCCAAGTACCGCCGCGCAATACTCGGTGGGAAGAAATACTGGCATCACTACCGCCGTAATTGCTTCTGGTCCATTGCCACACGTTGCCCGCCATGTCCAGCAGCCCGTAGGGGCTCTTACCTGATCTTATTACTCCCGCTGGGTTAGTTCGCGCTTTCTTACTGTCCACAGAACTCCAACATTTGTTTCCATCAAAAACGTCCCCCCATGGAAAGAGCAGTTTACGATTGTTCCTGTAATCCCATGCAGCCGCTTTTTCCCACTCTTCTTCTGTTGGAAGCCGAATTCCTGCCCATTTGCAGTAAGCTTCTGCATCGATAACAGGAACATTGACAATTGGATGGTCATCAATCCATCCCCATGATGGAGCAGTCGGCATTGAATGACTGCTGTCACTGCAAAACTTCTTGTACATTTTTACCGTGATAACGTTCTTGTAGATCCAATATCCGTCCAAAGAGACTTGCCGGGGTTGATTGCTTATCTGATCTTTGTCGCCCATTTGGAAAGTTCCTGCCGGGACATAGATGAGTTCTGAACCATCTTTTGGGTTGATCCATATGTCCTCCGCCTTGGCCTTCTTAGGTCGCTCTCCGCGAAAAACCGTAATTGAGGTTTTATTCGTTGTAACTTGATCAACTCCCGTAGATATTTGGGGATTCTGAAGTGTGAATTCAAAATTGGCAATTGCAGAAACAACATACATTGAAACCGCGGCAGCAATAGTCAGACGCATGAAAATTCCTCCGATCAATCAGGCGTTTCAGATGTTAAACAGTCAGACCAATTGTGACACAGTATTCCTTAAAGTTGACTTTCAGTGGTGCTACTCTAATCCCGCCGTTTGGTTGAGCATGAGAAGCGACAATTGGATGACCTGTCGTAATTTAGAAGTTTAACTCTTCAAATCATAAATCTTGATAAACCCGAAATCGGGATATTTTCCGTTCGCCTTTTTTCCCTGACCCGTTGCACCTG
>CAISOI010000473.1 GCA_903886985.1 uncultured Chthonomonas sp. | reverse complement strand
GTTCGAAAGAAACTATACGGAGTGTTTGCGTTCCCTCAAGGCGGAATCGACAAAATGAGTGGGAGAAGCCAAACACAACGTACTTATCTTCGCAAACAACCAGTACACCCGATTCGGATCCTTCCTTCCGGGTTGGTCCCGATATCCTTCTCTCCAGTGTCTTGCGTTCCGAACCCAGACCGCCGACAATGTCCGTTCAGTTCGATTCCCAATTGGCAGAAATGTTGAATTTCGTCAGAATATGAGGTTAGCGATAATGAAATTGTCACGTCCATTTTGTTGCATCTGTTTGGCCATGATTGGGTGTCTTATGGGCATGAATGTAATGGCCCTGACTGCCGGCCCTGTGCAAAAGCAATTGGAACTGCCGCATAAATTAACGCTTAGTGTTGAGCTAGTAATCCGTATTAGGCCGTGTTCACAATTCTGCCATCTGATAGCTGGATAATTCGGTGTGCGCATTGTGCGAGTTTTTCGTTGTGCGTGACAACAACGATAGTCAAACCGTCTTTGTTCAGTTCGCCAATGAGCTCAAGAATTCGTTCACTGGTAGCAGAATCGAGGTTGCCAGTTGGCTCATCGGCAAGCAGCAGCTTTGGCTCGTTAATGAGTGCGCGCGCAATTGCGACCCTCTGCATCTCACCGCCGGAGAGTTCCGATGGGCGATGGTTTCGGCGATGAATTATGCCAGTGCGTTCCAATAGTTCATCGACTCGGCTGTGATTGGGCTTATGGTTCAAGATAGCAGGCAGAGCGACATTTTCTGCGACCGTCAGCGTCGAGAGAAGTCCAAAGTGCTGAAAGACGAATCCGAGTTGTTCCCTTCGGAGGCGAGTAAGTTCGCGGTCGGACAGTTTTGAGATCTCTTTTCCAGCAATAGAAATCGTGCCAGATGTAGGTCGGTCCATTCCTCCGAGGAGTTGCAGTAAGGTGGTTTTTCCAGAGCCAGATGCACCGACAATGGCGACGTATTCGCCCTGTTGGATTTCGACATCAATGTCGACCACCGCATGGACTATTTCTGATCCACGTGGGTATGACTTGACGAGTTTGTTAGCCTGAACTACGGGTTGGTCAGAAGGTTGCAATGGCTCAGACTCCTCCTTCCGCACGTCGAATTGCCTCTACAGGGGAGAGACCTGCCGCTCGCATCGAAGGTGCAAGCCCCGCCAATCCACCGATTATTGCTGCGGCCGCAATTGCAAGCAGCGCAATAGTCCATTCGTAGCTCATGAGCGGCCCATTGGGTACAAATGGCAGCCTCGCCCTCAGCCAAGTTTCCACTAATCCTTCAAAGAGAGTAGCTCCCAATAGTCCAACAGCCGCACCGATTAAGGACATTATCAAGGTCTCCATCCAGACCAACGCAAAGATATTTGATCTCTCCGTTCCCATGGCGCGTAATACTCCGATCTCGCGAGTTCTTTCCGTCACGCTCATGAATACTGTATTGCTGAGACCAATTGCGGCAGCAAAAAGCGCCGCCAGAGTGACGCAGGCGAGCAGCAGGCGTGTGCTGCTGATTAATCCTTGGATGGTCTTGAAAACATGGGCAAGGGGAACGATGTTCATTTCGAGTCCGGCCTCGCAACCTCTCAAGGATCGCACGACCTCTTCCAGATGGTCCGGATGATCGAGCTTCACGAGAATATGCGTAAATTGATCTGCATGTTTGAAATCTGTCTGAGCGTCGCCAAGAGGAATGAAGACGAATTGGTCATCCGGCCCCTGAGTGTTGTTCAGAATGCCGGAGATTTTCACAGGAGTTTGTATATCCGCCATCTTGACGGTTTGCCCAACGGTCCAGTGGTTCTTAGACGCGATATCCATGCCCGTCAGTGCTTCTCCCGTTTTGGGAAAGCTGCCTGTTATCGTCCACTGTTTTTTCAGCGCAAGAATATTTGGGAGAACTCCGCAATATACCCGTGAGGATTGAGTGGCATCGTCATAAAAGGCGGTCATCAAAACGGGTGCGGCCTCTGCAACGTGCTGCGTTTGGGTGACCATGGTCAAATATTTCGAAGGAAGATAGCAGGGCCAATTCGCACCGTGAAGGGCGATGGAGGCGGCGTCATATGGGCAGCCCTTCGGCACAACGAGTAGGTGCGCGCCAAGTTTTTCCAGCTCTCGGCTCAACCCCAGCTGATATCCCCGCTGAAATGCGAGGAGAGAATAGAGCACTGCAACTGCGCTGGCTACTCCCGCTATGGTGATTAGTGAGCGAAGTTTGCGCCGCAATAGACTGTTTACGGAGTATCGGAAGAATGTGCTCAATTGGGTTAGCATAGTCTCAAATATCCAATCTCAGCGCGGCCGAAGGATGCAGCCTGCTGGCGACCCATGCGGGGTAGAGACCTGCGCATATCCCCGCCAGCATTATCATTGTGGTCGCTGACAATGCCGCATTAAGAGTGACCGACTGCAATCCTTCCGAGGGTGCCAGTGGCAAATAGGGGTGTACCGCTCGTTCCATCCAACCTCCGCCCGTTGCCGCCAACAGAATTCCGCAAAGTGCTCCAGAAACTGAAACGACTACACTCTCCATCAACATCGCGTTAAACAGACCTAATTTTGACATACCTATCGCCCGCATAACCGCAAGTTCACGTGTCCGCTCGATTACATTCGCCATGATCGTATTGAAGACACTGAAAAGGCTAACAACGAGTGCAACCACTGTTATCGCCATAACCAGCGTTTTGGCAGAGGCGATGAGGTTCAAGAAGACCCCTAACATTTCTGTTAGGGTAGTTACCTGTGCGCCCGGGATTTTCTGTAATCGTGCGGCAGTAGCAGCAATTTCCGGTGGCGACGGATCCTTGAGACGAATTGAAATGGCAGTTAGACGGCCCGGTTCTCCAAACATCTGTTGAGCCGTTTTCAGGGGAATGAAGAAGAGAGAGTCGTCACTGGTTCCGCTTCGTTCGAGAACTCCTGCGACCATAAAATCCCGATTTGTTTCCGGGCTGTATAGTCGGTCTCCTGGTTTGCGTAATTCGGTGGCAGCCGCTTCAGAACCTAAGATGACGCTGTTGGGTCCATCAAATCCATGGGATCCCGGTGTGAACTTCCACCAGGAGTGCATTTTTATGGTCGCGTCGTCGAGCCCGACCCACATATCCGTGCGCTTTTCACCTTTGCGGGGAATCGCGGCAGTATAGACAGGTGCCGCCAGCGAAACGGCGGGATCTTTCTGAGCAATGATAAGTGCACTCTCCGGAAGCGAGCTGTCGAGTGTTCGTCCCTTGAGTGCTCGTGCTGCGCCATCATAGGGGCAACCTAATGGGACAAGCATCATCTGCATTCCCATCCGGTCTAAGTCCGTACGAATGGCGGATTCATATGCTTGGCCAAAAGAGAGTAGGCAGGTCATGAGAGCGGCTGAGAGTGAAAGTCCAACCAGCGTTAATCCCGTGCGAATAGGTCTGCGCCACAGGTTCTTGAGGATAATCTTGATCATTTGCGACCTTGTTTGTGCGCGATGTTTTTGAGTGCTACGGTCAACTCCACAACGATGGATTTGACACCGAGACTTAGAACCTTAGCCGTCTTGATCGCATCCGAATCTGTCGTACTTAACATGCGGGTCAAATCGAAATCGCTCTGGTAATCCTTTCCGGCATAGTGGCTCAGGAAGTTATCGGCAAACAACCAGTTCGTGATATTTTCAGGTTCGCGGCTGCGTTGGATTGCGACTTTTCGTACCGTGAGATTATTGTCGAGCGCAACTACTATTTCGATGGCACCATGAATTCCGCTAATCCTGCGTGGAATCACTCTCCCCACGGGCGATCCATTCTTAAGGATCAAATAGCTGTAGACTGCGGTCGAATCCATGTGGTAGCTGGGTTCCATACGGCGAAGAATCTCAGGGCGAAATCGACTGAGAACGACTGTTTCCAACTTGTATTCCGACGCATTCGGGAAGAAACGGGCCATATCCTTGGCGGGTTCGCGCCATGGAACCATAGCTGGTCCCGTGGGATTTACATTAGCGCTTCCAACCAGAACGGGCTCGCTCGAAGGTGCGTTTCGAATCTTAATTGCCGCAAATATGGCGACACACGCCAATACGATGAAAACGGCAGTCCGACTACGAATCAATAGACAATTCCCACTGCTGTGAAATGTTTGTCGTCACCATCGGTATAGCTTCCCGTGACGGTTATTTCGCTGTTAACAGGTATGTCTGCCACGGTGAACCCTGAATATTTCATATCCACTTTGATTGCACCAGAACTATCTTTTACATGCATCCAACATGCTGCCGTGGGGCATTTGTCGATCATCTTGCCTTTGATCTGAACGATACCATGAGTACCGACCAACTTGTCGATTGTAACCATAGAGGCGTTACTGACCGGTGCGCCCAGTTGCTTTTGTTGGTTCGTAGAACAGCCTGCCATCACAAATGTGACAGCAGGCAGCATGATTAGATAACGATATCTCGAGTTATGGAAGTTCATCAGAATACAGGTGTGAACCCGCCGTTGTCATCCGGGTAGGACGGTTGAGGCGAACATTGAGCTGCGATGAACTGTTCCGTTGCGAGTTTTGCGTGACCATCTGCAAAGTATGCAACTCGGATTGGTCCAGAGTTCTTACCCAAGAAGTAGGTATATGGATCATCCGAATGGAACGAAAACACTTCTGCGCCCATGTAGGTTTCTGCAGGTCGCGGAATTGCTGCCATGGAACTCAAGCGAGTCATTACTGTGTTTAGGCAGTAGCTGGTGTTTTCTTTTGCCCATACTGGTCCACCAACAGTAGGTTCGCCTGGAAGTTTTGCAGGATTGATTCCCACATCACTCGGACATTTGAACATGTTTGTGCTCTTGATGTATGGCATTGCAAATACTGTTGGGTCGTACGGTACTTTCGTGGTTTTAAGCCGTGGCCGACATGGTTTGCAAGGAAACGCGAGAGCAGCTTGTGGTTCCCACAAAGGGGCAGGTGTAGTGGCAGAGACCTGAGTGGTGTTGCTCGGTGGGAACTGCTCGTCGCAGTCCTGAACATACATCATCCATGCCATACCTAACTGTTTAACATTGGAGACGCACGTTGTACGTCGGGCACTTTCTCTCGCTTTCGCGAAAACTGGGAAGAGAATTGCTGCAAGGATCGCAATAATTGCTATGACGACCAGTAGCTCAATGAGCGTAAAGCCTCGTTGTTGCGGTGATAAAGTACGGTTGTCCATTCGATGAACCTCCAAGTGTAACGTAAATAAGTGCTTGAGACCTCACCATTATAATAGGGAAACCTTAAGATCGCCTTAATAGAGAATTAAAACTGACAGCGCATATTAAACTACGGGTTTAGGCTTGGCCCAAAGTTTGTGATATTTGTCACATAGTTAGCCCCTTATACATACAAGAGTCAACCTGTTGGGTACACTATGGACGGACTTACAGGGGATTCGAGGGCAAAAAATGTCAAAAATTGCATTGGTGACCGGCATTACTGGACAAGACGGGGCCTATCTGGCGAAGCTTTTGCTGGATCGTGGTTACGAAGTTCATGGTGCTTATCGTCGAAGTGCATCTTTTGCAGTTTAAGTCCAACGTG
>CAISOI010000472.1 GCA_903886985.1 uncultured Chthonomonas sp. | reverse complement strand
GTGCTGTTCTGCCATTTCGCTAACGACACATTCTTCTGGAGCGGCATAATCAAACAGTGTAGTGTAAAACAGTCCGTGCCTATCAAAGAAATCCTTAATATAGTGGTTTCCCGAGCATTGAACGATATAGGAATGTAAGTCATTGTTCAGTCGTGGAGATTGAGGCAATTCTCCCGGAATATTTTCGTCTCGTATCCGAATCAATACTTCGGGTTCCAGTCTATCCTTGGCTAGTTCTAATGCGGTCAATTCGAGAGCTTCCCGTACTTCACAATACGCACGAAGATCGTCTACATTTACCGTGCATACCTGCCACCCCGTCCGCGGGATGTGTTCCAGAATTCCCTGACCCGCCAAACGACTAAATATCTGCCGGATAGCAGTCCTCCCCAGCCCAAATTCACGAGCCGCAGCTTCCTCGCGGATATATCCGTTATCTCCGCCCAAACTCCGAATAATAAGTTGCCGAGCAATCGATTGGTCATGGTCTGTTGGTATGGAAGGCGGCAATACTGGCTGCCTGCCTCTTTTCTGCGGTTTAATCGGTTGCGAAGGTGCTGCAACAATCAATCTCCCGTTGGATTGCTTGACTATCAAATTGTCGTTGAGAAGTATCCGCAGCGCACCGCGAACCGGCGATATCGATGCGTTGTAGTGCCTAGCCAATCCTGGGAGGGTCAAATCGGTCGGCAACGGTTGCCCTGACTCTATGTAACCCCGTATATCATCAGCTATAAACTCCGTTAACGTGGAGTGCCTTTGTAGGGAGTTGTTATGCAATGAAGTTGTTAGGCGTCTGTTTCATAGTTGTTAGCAATTAACTTTACTCGTAAGATTGGTCCAACGATCCTCAAAGCTTGCTCGCCACATTAAGGCTGTTTCAACGTCTCGTAATACCGCTCTTGACATTGTAGTCAATAGACAATATACTTTGACATCGTACACGAAGTCAACTTTTCACGAACCTATTTTGGAGAATATTCTATATGGCATCTAACTGGCGCGGCGTTTTTCCCGCCGCAAACACACACTTTAAGCCCGATCAGTCTCTCGACATTCCTGCGACCCTCCTTCATGTAGAAGCGATGATCGAAGCGGGCATTCACGGCATCATTATGCTTGGAACTGTCGGCGAAAACTGCTCGCTCTCTTATACTGAAAAATTGGAAGTTCTAAAAGCTACCTTCGCCCATGTAGCCGGGCGCATTCCCGTTTTGTCCGGAGTGGCAGAAACTACTACCGCCCTTGGATGCCAATTTGCCAGAGACTGTAAAGCGATCGGGCTGGATGGACTTATGGTTTTACCGGCAATGGTCTACAAATCAGATCCACGCGAAACGATCGTCCATTTCCGCACCATCGCCAACGCAACCGATCTCCCGATCATGGTCTATAACAATCCGGTCTCCTATGGGGTGGATATCACCCCCGAAATGTTCGCGGAGCTTGCTGATGAACCGACCCTGGTTGCAATCAAAGAATCGTCTGAAAACGTTCGACGGATCACCGACCTGCGAAATATCGTTGGTGATCGATATACCCTCTTTTGTGGTGTGGACGACCTTGTGCTAGAAAGTCTCCTGCTGGGTGCCGAAGGTTGGGTTTCTGGTCTAGTAAATGCATTTCCAAAAGAGAATCGACTGCTCTGGGACCTCGCCACCACAGGGCAGTGGGAAGAAGCGGTCAAAATCTATCGATGGTACACCCCGTTGCTTCATCTCGACACCCACGTCAAACTGGTTCAATACATCAAATTGGCGGTGGCAGAATGTGGATTTGGCTCGGAATTGACTCGTGCACCTCGATTGCCGCTCGTCGGAGAAGAGCGTGAGCACGTGGTAGGTATCATCCGACATGCAATCGCTACTCGACCGCAAATATAGTCAAAAATCGTCACAGATAAGTCGGGAGTAAATAAATGGCAACCAAATCAGTATTTTTCGCAGCAATCATTCTTTGGGCAGGCGTAACAGCCTGCCAAATGGAGGCACAGACTGTGACCGCAAAATCGAGCAAAGTGGATATTTCCGTTTTGGAAAAACCGAGCGAAATGCGAGATATTATCGAACGTTACACTGTTGACGATCAGAATATCAGTCGAAGTCTGCCGTTTCGCCTCTCCCCATCACGTGATTCGCGAATGAAACAGCTCTATACTGATTGGCT
>CAISOI010000471.1 GCA_903886985.1 uncultured Chthonomonas sp. | reverse complement strand
TGTTCTGTCCATCGTGGCGCGTTTCAACAAAGTAACTCGTCCTTGAGGAACCCACTCCACGACCAAAATATCACCATTGTGTAAGAATTTCGCTGAGTGTGGGTGTACAAACTTACCAGGAATGAAATCCTTGCGAGGATGTCCGCGTAGGCCACTCGGATCACCGTCACCAAGTTGAGTGATAACTTTGTTATCGCCATCAAGAAGTGTGATGACGCTTTTCAAGTCTGGAACCAACAACATGTCACCATGGGTATGGAAGTGGCATGGTTGTCGCATTCCTTCTGTGACAAACTTGATGTGTTTGCCGTCCATTGTAAAGTACTGAAGTCGACTATTTGCTCTATCAGCTACAACGACAAATGGCTCTGAACCGCGGGTGTCTACCCAGATACCATGCGCCTGAAGCACCTTGCCTGGCTCTTTACCTTTTCCACCAAATGCCTGGATGAAATTGCCTTTGATGTCGTATCGGCAGATCCAGTCGGAACCATATCCGTCCGTAACATAGAAATCGCCATTTGGGCTGAGGGCAACGTTAGTAGGAATGTAGGGGTCTTTCTCTTTGTAGACACCGGACTCCGTCGGAAATCCCTTCTCCCAGATTAACTTGCCCATAAGGTCCGTCTTAACCACTACGCGATGTGCGGTATCGCAGTGATACAGATATTCGGTATTGCCTTCTTTTCGTAAGTCGAGACCATGACCGCCGCCAGCGAATCGGGATCCAAAGGACCGAATGAATGTACCCTTGGGGTCAAAAACAGCTATGGCGTCTTTCGACTTGCTGTCAGGATGGACGGTGTGCGAGATATAGATGTTGCTCTTAGCATCGATCGCGACGCCCTGAGTATCGCCCCACAGCAAGTCGGCAGGAGGAGTTAACCAATCTGGGATCCACTCATACTTGTGAGTGCCGCTACCCAGTAGGATCTTCTCATCATGGTTATTTGCGAGCGCGGAACCAGCAATAGCCATTCCAGCAATCACACCGCCGGTTGTCCTTATCATTTCCCGTCGTGACATTGCGTTTTTTTCGGTTGTATCAAGATGTTCCATTGTGTAATTCTCCTTCGATGGAGCCAAAGATGACGAATCACTTTGAAGAGTGTTCTGACTTGTTCTTCTACATTCGAGTTGAAAGTTCCTTTGTAGGATTTGATACGTGTTGCGACCGTGGGGTTTGGAAGGCATTGGCTCAAATCAGCAATGACGTTGATTTTGAATACGGAACCCAATATGCTACTCGTACCGGGGGGCCTTTTTTGAGTTGAATCGTACGATTTCACGCCCTCATAATCGAGGATTACAGCAAGAATCGAGTTTTATCAGTTTTGTAAAATACGCCGTTGGGTAGTGACAAATTCATTCCGACATCAAGTATATTATTAGTAGTATGCAATGGATCAGAAAACAATTTAAGAGAGCAAGTTTGGCGGTTATAGCCGTTATGCTCTGTTCTATGTTGAGTGCCCAGTTGTCGTGGCAATGTCCGAACGGAACTCCATGCCCGGACAACTGCCCCATGCTGGCTTCGAAGTTGACATCCACAACAGTAGCTGTCCCCAAGTGCAGTCACTGTCCCACCGAGAATTTGATTGCCAGTGCAGATCAATATGACACCTCAATTAGTGCTTATTGTAAATCTTCAAAGTGTATTTTGAAGTCGAGCGACAAGCTTGAAGCTGTTCGGTCCGATGTTACTAAAATTCCTGTAGAAAATCCCGGTCAAACAGTTGCCTCGGGCTACAGTTTTAAAACGGAATCAGAGGCGATATATTATAGAGGCAAGCAGAACACACGCCCTCCGCCCCTTTCGTTTCGACCGGATTCCCCTCGTGCTCCTCCTATCATCCCATAGATTGAATTGTATCTTACCGACCGAGTATGGTCGGCGTGAATTCTTACTACCTATTGGAGAAACTAAATGAAAAACCTATATTACGCAGTTGTGTTGACTTCAATTCTGTCACTTGGTGCATTTGCCCAGACGGGTATGAAATCCTGTTGTAAGGCCGATGGCAAATGTTGTACGACTAAAACCAAGTGCTGCGCCAGCAAGACTTGCTGTTGCGGTAAGCACGAAGCATGCTGCAAAGACATGAAGAAGTGTATGGACCCCAAAAAAGGTTGCTGCACCAAGTGCTGCGACAAGAAGAAGTAGTAACCATAAACACCCCTGCTGGCACATAGCAGGGGTGTTTTGGTCTCATTCAAATATTGTCTACTGAGCCAGTGTCGGACAATGAATAACGCTTAGGCTCCAGCTGTTTAGGCTGATGTTCTTCACCTTGGAACCGCCTTGTTACATTGCCATATTTAGACGCAAATTTATTCATTCTCTTTCCGCATTCGCACTCAAGGTATTGATCTCCGTTCATTCGGCGCTGTCTGCCCAAAAAATGGCTTATGCGACCCTCCTGTGGACCAAATCTTTTCAAGACAATAAAACGCTATCAACCCATCTGTATCGTCACCAATATCTGGTTTCCTAGCAAGAGTTGCCATTGGACCTCAGATGCTGGTTGAGGGGATAGAAGCGGCAGGTACAGTGCTTCAATTGGAAATGAGTGCAGGTCTGACATATAAAGATGTGACCGGCGACATAACAAATGGGAATAATTCTGCGACCTACTCAAAATTGTTTGACACACCAAAGAAGGATTTTTTCGGTGCAGAGTTTACGATGTTTGCTAGGGCAGGAGACACAGTTCCCTATTTTAGGTTGTCAATCCCGTTCGGCCGGTCAAGTCTTTCTGGATTTGGTGGAACGCAAGCAACCATAGGAATTGACATCTTCCCGAGTATGTTTGGGACGGGAAAGAAATAAAAAGAGGAGCATACATTGAGCCGAATAACTGAAACAGGACATACTGTCCTCGAAGGCGACGGTTCGTTTAACTTCGAGGTGATCGTCGACGCAAATGACCTGGTTGTTCATCGTGCCAGAGCTACTGCCTGGGGAGGACCTTCGGATCCGTGGGACAAAGGAAGAACTGCTGCGGGAGTTGACACTGCAACTTATGGAGACACCATACTCGGCTGTTCATTGCCTCAATATGGAGCAGGAGTTTCTGCCTGCAGTGGTTCGCCAATTCCAAAATTACATTATGGGAAAGTTGATGCAGACGGGAAGCCTATTGCTGATACAGTTTGGGTCAAAGTGCGTGTATTTTCGCGCAAGACGGGACGACAGGCTGACTGTGAAGTCATTGATATTGGTCCGGCCAAACCTCCAAGAGCTAATGCAGCTATCGATCTAACTACTGGAACGATTCGAGCATTAGGATTTTATGTAGATCCAAATGATTTTGAAGATCTGGTCGATTTTAGAATCTTCGATGGAGCGAGCTTTCTGCCCGGGTAGTTGTAAAGAGTCGGATTGAAATGTTCTTCGATTGAATGTTCCATTTTACTATTATCGACAAAAAGGCACCCCGGATCTCTCCGGGGTGCCTTTCAGGTTCTTAGCCGTGATGGTTCACAGCTTTGCGATGTAGATTTCGTGCATGAATCGCTGCAACATGTTGTCTGTGAAGTCTTTGCTCACGTGCAATCCGCTCTCGTTTGTGTCGCGCTTTCACAGAGTCGTTATATCGTCTATATGCAACTGCGGTTGCACCAGTTGCGACAAACGCTCCTGTCTTGTTACCCCCCTTTGTAAAGAGGTATCCACTCAGTGCACCAAGACCTATAGTAGTGTTTCTTCGACCGGTCTCTCCCTGTGCTAAAGCGCTCACTGGAGCCAGCAGAGTACTTCCAACAACAATCAAGGCGATGAGCCCACTTACAGTTCTATTCATTCGATTCATTTCATATACTCCTCTTGGTCCATTCTCGACCATTAAGTGTTAGACGAGTATGAAACAATTTAAGTTCACTTTATAAATAAATAAAATTTGAATGAATTAATACGTAATGATTGCTTAGTACCCAGTCAGAAACGACTTGGGAGTGGCATGTCAACTTATTTCGCCTTTTGTTGGTAGAGCCGAAGGAGCGACGTCATCACCGCGGCCAAAGGACTCTCTTGGGTGAAGGCACCAGCGATGTTATATAAACTGTTTACCGAGAAGTTTGGTTCAGGGGTGATAACGTATTTTGGCTACCTAAACGCAGGATGAAATTTCGTCTCGAAAGCGTTAAGTCCATCGAAGTTGAAAAAGCCACGACCTTGAGTTCGCAGCAACTTGAACGAGAAATCGAGCCAAACTGGGTTTGTGAATTTGGCGAGCGTGGTGTTTTTCGAAAGTGGAACCAGTCCCATAGTGAAATAGGTGGAGCCTTGAAATCCGAACAACCGCCCCAAATCACCGGGTGAACCAATAGTGGAACCCCGGATTGATGATTTGGTAGGCCATTTTACTCCAACCATGTTTCAATTTTATTTGGCGAACACGGTCTATTGCTTGCTGGTTCAAGGAGTTACTTGAGTTTCCAGACTCTGTGTGTGGAAATATGGGTTTTAAGCGAACATTATGGCTTCTTTACTGCCGGTTGCTTGAACGCTCGTTCCACCATGTCGTTTGGATCCGTGCTGGGATTGAGTGCGTCGCGCCACAGCCAGCGCA
>CAISOI010000470.1 GCA_903886985.1 uncultured Chthonomonas sp. | reverse complement strand
GTTTCACTAACGGCAGTATGTGTTCGATAATCTCCTGAAGTGAAACAGGTGTTGTCATTATCTTTTTTGGTTTTGAGAGTGAAAGAAGTCTGTGCGTGAGGGCGGAAAGTCTATCAACTTGAGATTTTGCCGAGATTAGAAATTCAGACTGTTCTGCCAACGAAAGTTCAATGCTCAAAGGAGTCATGATATTGCGGATGTCGTGGGCAATAGATGCAGCCAGTTTGCCAACCGCCCCGACTTTTTCAGATTGAATGAGGTTATCTTGGGTTCTCTGAAGGTGATCATACGCTGTTTGGAGTTCAGAGTAAAGGTGATAGATTTCAAGTGCGAGAGATATATGATCCGAAACAACGCCTTCATGCGGTTGAGGGGTAGTTGGATCAAATGCTATGCCAAACATTCCGAGACATTTGCCCGAATACGTGATTTTTCGGATTGTCATATCCGTAGTGGTTCCCGGAATTCTAACAATGATATGATCGAGAAATTGTTTGGTTTCCTGCCCAGTTAATGGCTGGGGAATTTCGTCCACCACGCATATTGTGCCTACTGCATCGTCATAATTGCCGAGAATGACGACTGCGGCAGTGCATCCGATCATCTCAGTCAATATCTTTGATATGCCTAGACAGAGCTCCAGTGAACTGGTTGAGGACGTTAAAGCGGCCGTAATAGCCGTGATTGTACGAAGAGTGTTCTGGGTCTGTTCGATGTCAAAAACTTGTCGTTTGAGCTGGCGTTCGAGTTCATTTGTATAATACTGAACTTTACTCTGGAGGGTTTTTGTTTCCGTTATGTCTTTAAAAGTCCACACACGTCCGAGTTGTTTCCCCTCGTTATCATAGACCGGAGCAGTAAATCTTGAGATGATTCGTGGCGTGGGCGTGATGAGCTCTAACTCGTCTTCCGCATAGAGAGTTGGATCCGAACTAACTCTATCCATAAGGGCAAGAAAACGCTCTGGATTTTTTACTCTACTGAGCGCAAGCTGTCTGACATCATCACGGTCTGACCTAACAATATCTTCGGGATCGACATCAAACAACTCACCGAACTGAGGATTACATAAGATATCGTTACCATCAATGTCGGTCATCAAAATGCCAGAATCGGTCGCTCGGAGCAATGCGAGGATAATTGAAGATTCCATGCCCTTTGAAGCGTCGCTAAGGGCGATCTGTTGATTAATTCGACGAACGAATCTTGTGTTCATGTCTTTGGATACTATGAGAGCGTCTTGTCCATTGCAACCGTCTTGTCTGTGCATGATAAACAGACTTTAGCATTCTCATATTACGTTGAGGTTACAAGACAAGCTACAAAATATGAACAGGTTCTTTTGGATAACTTGTACAAAAATGCCCTTTATGATCACTGAACAATCATAAAGGGCATAACTTTTCGTGAATCAGTGGTCATCTGTGTGCCAGCATCTACTCTTTTGGAGCTATGACCACATGTCGATCAGGATCTTCACCTTCAGAATAGGTTCTGATTTCGGGATATTGTTGAAGAATGTTATGAACGATGCGTCGCTCATGGGCCGGAAGTGGATCAAGCTCACATTCTTCCTGTCGCTCAATAACGTTCTCTGCACATTCCCTTGCCAACGCTTCTAGAATTACAATCCTGCGTGCACGATAGCCCGCAGCATCCAAAGCAATTCGGACATCACCACTAACTCTGCGACCTATGATGAGGTTGAGTAAATACTGAAGTGAGTCTAGAGCTTTGCCGCTCTTTCCAAACGAATTGAGAGAATCTTCACCCATTAATTCGACATCCATATAAGGAGGGTTGACTCCGTGTACGACAGGCTCAATCGCGAGACCAGTGCTAGCGCAAAACTCCCTTACTACTGCAAGGGCATCCCGCTCGCTTTCGCTCAATTCTTCGGAAGAAATTATTATCGTCTGCTCTGACATTTTGTAAACCTCAATACTTTGATTTTGAATCCTTCTGACTCAGTGACCGGACTACTTTTTCTTGCGCGGTCGTGCGCGAGGGGGTGTCGGCTGACCACTAGGCTTGGTGGCTTTACTATTATCAACGCTTACGCCGTTATTCTCGCTCGCGGCTCCATTATCCTTTGGACTC
>CAISOI010000469.1 GCA_903886985.1 uncultured Chthonomonas sp. | reverse complement strand
TCTTGCTTTGATCAACCTTGAACGAGTTTTGGGCGGTTCCAGTCTGATCGTAGGCAAGCTCCATCGTGTAATAACTGCCTGTTGCCGGATCAGTGTATGTTGCATACACTCTCGGTCGCAGGTCTCTATTTTTGTTCGGTGTGCTAGGGTCGTAGATATACCACGGCTGTACACTTGTACCGGTGGATCTGGACAAGAACACATTACTCGTGCCTACCCTCCGCAATGGCTCATTCTTAGAACCGATTGGAAATGCTCGTATAGACTCCGGAAAAGCCGCTTGACCACCCTGAATAAAGGCAGCAGTATGGGCATAGAGTATCTTATCCATAGTGCCGGTACCAATATCTCTAACCACCCCTAAAGTTGGTGTACTTACGAATGCCGGGACACCGGGCACGTCTGGCACCAACCCACCATTTGTTCCAGCCTGAACCGCAATTCCTGGATGGTAATAACTCGTACCATCGTGAGGATCAATTGCCGCTATTCGGCCACCGTCGGCGGTATTGAAACTGGCATAAACTACGCCTTCGGAATAAACCACAGACGGAGTTAAACCGGGGAGAAGATTCGCATACTGACGAGCGGGCAGGGACGTACTAAGGTTGGTTACATTCCACTCCAGCACAGTTTGGCTTGCCAATGGGAAGCCCGGAGTAGCTAAGCGTGGGAACGCCCGAAATGCCAAGATCACACCATTGTTAAGGGCAACCACAACCTGTTCGCGATTTGGAAAATTGATGAAGCTGCCTGTGGACAAATTCGGATAATTGGCATCATAGAATTCTGTCAGAACTGGCGTTGCAGCACCTGTTGCACTCGCTCCACCCGGAACGGATTTGAGATCAACGTTCCAAATTTCGTCTTTGCTTGTTCCTGCGACAAAATCTACAAGTCCATCGTCTGAGTTTCCATCGCCATCCAAATCCTCAGAAGGCTTGATATCGTAGCAGTGAAGAATCAAGTTGCCATCGACGGAAAAGACGCAGTGCTTCGAAAAGACGGGGCCACCTACTTGGAAATTGCCATTACCCGGTGTACCAGCCCACTTCTCTACTAAAGCGGCTCCTGATCGCTCGATGGTATATCCGGTGCGATGATTATTGCCCGCTGGGCTCTCGTGCGTCGAGCTCCAGAGCGATAAATTATATAAGAACTTCAGGTCTGTCGGGTGAGCTGCATTGATCGCGTCGCCACTGATTGCCGCACTGTTGCCACCGTAACCAGCATTATTACCACCAACATAATCATTGATCGCGCAACCTGAGTCTCCGCTTGACATAACAAGACGTCCGGCTCCGATCGGCCCCGCCATAACATATGGCCGCCACCCAGTGTTTGGAGTGACTACATTTGCAGGAGCAAGTCCACGTGTATTCCATATGATCGGCTGGAGTACTCCGGTTGCAGGTGGGTTGATCCCATCTGGTCCCGGACCAATATCTGCGACGTTCGTTGGATCTGCTTGGAATAGATAGTAATCATTAACAAACTTATCACCTAGGCTCTGGACCTCTTGAGGCGTCATCAAATAGGGGTAAGAGACAAGCGGATGGTTAGGCAATGCAATTACCGCACCTGCCGCTCCGTTTGAACCAGAGTGAATGTTGATGTCATACAGAAACGGAGCATTATTATCTATCGAAAATTGTCCGCAGTTTTCAACCCATAATGTGCCTCCAGCTTCCACAAACTTTCGAAGTTTCTCACGCTGTGCTGCGGAAAAGACTGCCTTGTTGCGGTGTGAGTGCAAGAAGAGAAGATCGTATTGCTTCAGATTATCCTGGGTCATCTGATCCAAGTTCATTTCCCAATATGCGCCCCTGTTCTTGGTGACGCGAGATCCAACCTGAAATAGTTGGCTAGCAGCGGTTCCTGGGATGAACGCAGGGTCGGAAATTACTCCACCGGTGCGTACGCGTTTCAACCACCGTTGGTAGATCGACGCTGTAATAACCGGCGGCGCCAACGGATTGACAAATTCCATTCCGATGGGCTTAAGATCGGCGCGCTTATCAGCAACATAGAAAACGTGGGGATCAGGATTTTCCGGGCTAGTTCCAGACGGCACCACTACGTTTAGAGCCGATGTAGTTAAAACCGCCACTTTAATCTGGCGCTTTACAGACGCATATGATTGCGCGTCCGCAAGGACACCAGAAGGAGCCATTGCTCCTGCTGCCAAAAATCCCACTATTGCGGCAATTGAATATGATTTCATTTTATGGCTCACTTCACTTCGCCGTAATAGACAAAGCCGGGACACACTGGCAGACGCGGTGTCGGTGGCAAAATGCGTCCGGGATTAAGGGTCTTGTTTAAATTCGTCTGATCATAAAAAGCGTCATCGCTTCGGAAGGATCGCTTGGTATTGTCATAACCAAGATAGGGCTGATTTAGGGCCGGATCATAAATCAAGCGCAACCCTCGCGCAATGCGTGCTTGTTTCTCTTCTGCCAATCGGATGTCTCCACCACTTCCGCCAACTTCATCTACATATTGATGCGCTTTTGGTATTCGTCGCTCGGTTGCAGGATTAACCGGGCTCTGATCTTTGCCCGTCGAACCATAAACTTCCGGTACCCATCCCCACAACTGCATCCATGCGGTCTGGTCACCAAGCGGTGCCGATCGATTCTCGGCAATTGCGCCAACAACAGTTATCCTACAATCCATCGGCTCACCATAGAATGGATACAACGGATCCGTTCCCGCCGGGCGCAGCATCGTACCAGAGGGCAAACCATTTAATGCGGCTAATGCAAGGGCAGCAGCTTGAGTATCACGTGTATCTTGGTTGACCGATGTCCCTGGAATGATATAAAAAGATCCGTTTTGAGCATAAACCAATGCCT
>CAISOI010000468.1 GCA_903886985.1 uncultured Chthonomonas sp. | reverse complement strand
GTTCGAAGCATTCAAAGTTGTTGAAGCTGTGTCATTAGATAAGTCGCCGATTGCGGAAATCGTATCATCGGAAATCCCAAGATCTCCGTCATAAGCAGGCTGTCCGCTTCCATCAATTATTGTGCCGCCTCGAATGATTGTGTCGAAATGACTCAATATTTGCTCCTGAGAAATCTCATGTTCTCAATGTACCCGACCCGCAAAACCATTTGTGAACTTTAAGCACCTACGATTTAAGACACTCCATTCGTTTCGAAAGGTATAATTTGGAGGTAAACAGGAGAATATGAAATTGAGTGAAGGTATGAATCACCCTGAAATCATCGCCCCCAAAGAACGAATTATCCTCGCACTTGATGTTGACAATGCCTTTCAGGCGCTCCAGATTGTACAGAAACTGAATGGTCACGTAGGAGCCTTTAAAGTCGGGCTCGAGTTGGTAAATGCAGCAGGCATCGGCATTTTGGAAAAACTCAGAGACGCCGGAGCAGATCGAATATTCTACGACTGTAAGCTTCACGACATTCCCAATACAGTTGGGGGGGCTATGAAAGCGATTGCTCGACATGGTCTCTGGATGACAAATCTTCACGCAAGCGGTGGCAAGAGAATGATCGCCGCTGCAGTAAAAGCATTGAATGAGTCTTCCCTCGAAGCCGGAGTTGCTCCTCCAATATTGCTTGGAGTAACGCTGCTCACCAGTCTTACCGAAGAAGAACTTCACACAGAACTTTTGGTTCCGCAAGGCGCATCTGACTACGTAGTTTCAATGGCAAAACTCGTGCAGGAAGCAGGCGGTAATGGTGTGGTGAGTTCACCCCACGAGATCGAGGCTGTACGCGCTGTGTGTGGTCCCGGGTTTAAAATAGTCACTCCAGGAGTTCGTCCCAAAGGCGTGGATGCTGGTGATCAGCGCCGAACTATGACTCCGCGAGAAGCAGTTGCCCGAGGCGCAGATTATTTGGTAATTGGTCGCGCCATATCTGGAGCGGAAGACCCCGTTGCGGCGACAAGTGCAATAGCGCAAGAAATAGCGTCTGCATTACTATAGTCTGTCTATTGTACACGAACCGAAAGGGAACTTCTCACTTCTTGACGAACAGATTCAGTGAGGAAATATCATGCGTCTGTTCCTATCCTTTCCACTATTATTGGTACTCTGTTCTACTGCTTTGGGGCAGTCTTCACCATCACAAAATCTCGGACCGGATTACGTCCGCGATATAAAACCCCTGTTGGAACGAAACTGTATAAAGTGTCATGGTGCGTCTCAGCAGTTGGGAGGGTTCCGTCTGGATAGTCTTGCCGCAGCAATGCGAGGTGGCGCTTCTGGGGCGAGGGGACTATTGCCTCATGATGCCGCAGGAAGTCGATTGATCCAGAGAATTAGTGATGAGGATGATAACCTGCGAATGCCTCCAAAAAGCAGTGGATTGCCGCGATTGACGCAGGCGGACATTGTCAGATTCCGGGATTGGATCAATGCGGGACCGACATGGAAGGATCCCTCAGGAACACCGCCCCTTCCAGCGTCGACTCACTGGTCGTTGCGACCGTTACCGAAAATTCACGTCCAACTCGGCAAAGAAAGTCCGGTAGATACGTTTGTAAACGCTAAGCTCAGAGAGAAAAGACTGAAAATGTCCTCCCGAGCAGACAAGGTTACTCTTCTGCGTCGGCTTTATTACGACCTTATTGGATTACCACCTTCCCCGGAAGATGCAGCAAGATTTGTGTCCGATACTCATCCTGATGCCTATGAGCGGGTCGTAGATAAACTGCTAGCTTCACCTAGGTACGGTGAGCGTTGGGCACGACATTGGCTGGATACAATTCACTTTGCCGATTCTCATGGGTTCGAACACGACATCGGCAGAGACAATGCGTGGCCATTTCGCGACTACGTGATCAACGCGTTTAACGACGACATTTCGTGGACAAACTTTATCAAACAGCAACTCGCAGCGGATGTGTTTTGGCCAAACCAACCTGCGCTTACTCCGGCTCTGGGATACTTAGGTGCTGGAACATTTGATCTGAGTGCCTATACAACCGCTCCTCGAAACTTCGAAAACGGTGACAGGGACGACCTTGTCAATCAGACCATGAGTGCATTTGTTAGCACAACTGCAAACTGCGCTCGATGCCATAACCACAAATTCGATCCAATTCCGCAGGAGGACTATTACGCGCTGCAGGCTGTATTCTCAGGAGTTGTAAAGGGCGATGTTACTTACGATTCGACTACTGAGGCTCATGCCGAACGAATGAAATGGACCAAATTGCTCGCGGACGTAGGTGCGAAGAATCCGACATTATTGGAGGTGGATCAAAATCGCGCTTACATAGAGAAATGGATTTCTGAACACAAGTCTTCGACGTCCTGGACGCCGTTGATCGTGCAAAGGGTGGCTTCCAAAAGCGGTTCCACACTGACTGTTGATCAATCCGGAATAATATATGCCACGAGGATTCGCCCAGAGACTGACACTTATTCTACTTTTGGGACCTCCCCTCTGTCGCAAATCACTGCCATTCGCCTGGACGTCCTCAGCGATAAGTCGTTGCCTATGGGCGGTCCGGGACGCCAAGATAACGGGAATCTGCATCTTTCGGAAATTGAAATCGGTAAGGTGGATACTCAAGGCGTTAAGCATCCGTTTAAGATTTCCCGAGCAACTGCGGACTTTAATCAGGCAGGATGGGGAATTGAACGCGCAATTGATGGTGATCAAAAGACTGCATGGGGAATATATCCCGAAGTTGGGAAATCTCATTATGCATGGTTTGTGCTTTCCGAGCCAATGAGATTGTCCAGTGGTGACCGGCTGGTAGTTGATTTACATCAGAATCATGGCGGTGGACACCTTATCGGCCAATACCGATTGTCTGCGACCAGTAATGATCCCAAGGCAATTTTACCGCTACCAGCGGATATTGCAGCTGCAGTTAGTTTGTCGGATGCATTTCGGACGGCTGATCAAAAGAGGTTGCTAGGTTTCTTTGCACTGAAGGACTATGCGACCCAAAAGCTTCAAGGGCTGCCTCAGAGTCAGACTGTTTTTGCGGCCGCTTCTTCTGCAAATGTACTGACTGAAGGGGTGCGGTCAATACCAGAGCCTCGGACTATCCATCTGTTAGAGCGCGGTGAGATTGATAAGCCAAAGCAGATCGTTGGTCCTGGCGCACTTTCGGCGGTAAAGTTGCTGACGTCTAGATTTGATCTCAAGACTCCAAAAGTGGAGGCGGAACGTCGCGGATATCTTGCAGAGTGGATTGCAGACAAATACAATCCTCTTACCTGGCGAAGTATTGTGAACCGCGTGTGGCAATATCACTTTGGTCGCGGAATTTGTGACACTCCAAGCGACTTTGGCAAGATGGGGGGTATTCCATCCCATCCTGAACTCCTGGATTACCTTGCAGTTTGGTTCCGTGATGACGCCGGTGGTTCTTTGAAGAAACTCCATCGATTGATAGTTACGAGTAACACGTATTGTCAAAGTTCGCGGATAGTAGCCATATCCGCAAAATTGGATGGAGACAACAGATTGCTCTGGCGTCAGAATTCCCAACGATTGGATGCGGATGGTTATCGGGACTTTACGCTCGCGGTCTCCGGCAAGTTGGACCTCACAATGGGCGGTCCCGGGATAAAGCATTTCACTTCCTCGCCTGGACCACAACTCACACCTGCCCTGAACTACTACGCCTACGACTGGTCGGCAGCGGGTTCTGGAAGGCGAAGTATATATAGTTTTGTGTGGCGTGGGATTGCGGATCCATTTATGGAGGCACTCGATTTTCCCGATCTTGGTCTACTGGCGCCAACGCGTTCATTTTCCGTTTCCGCCCTCCAAGCCCTAGCCATGTACAACAACAATTTTATTCTTGCCGCGAGCGATGCAATGGCTGTGCGATTTTCTTCCATGATGGGAGTGGAAGGGCAGGTGGATACCGTGGTTCAAAACATCTGGTTGCGCAAACCAACAATGAGTGAAAAATCACGCATGGTCAAATTTGTTCAGGAACATGATCTTCGCGCATTGTGCAGGGTTTTACTGAACTCTAATGAGTTTTTGTTTGTCAAATAGCTGGCTTATGGGATTAGGTTCGGAGAATTTTGAATGATTGGAACTAATAGGCGAGAGTTTCTGTCGCACATTGGAGGCGGGTTTGCTTCCGTGGCATTGTCACAGATGTTTGCTCAAGAAGCTCGCGCGGAAGATTTGCCTCAATATACGCCAAAAGTAAAGCGCGTGATTCAGCTCTTTATGACGGGCGGCGCAAGCCCGATGGACACTTATGATTACAAACCAGCGCTTGCTAAGTACGATGGTCAGAAGCTTGGTCCCAAAATAAAGCCTGAAGGGCAGACGGGGGAACCCGGTTCTGTAATGAAAAGCCCTTTTGAGTTCAAGCAATACGGGCAGTCTGGCAAGTGGGTAAGTTCGGTGTTTCCAGAACAGGCAAAGCATGTTGACGAGATGGCGTTTTTTATGGCGATGGCGAGTAAAACCAACGTTCACGGCCCCGGAACTTACATGATGAACTCTGGATTCATTTTGCCAGGATTTCCATGTATGGGAGCTTGGATTTCGTATGCGTTGGGCAACATCACCGATAATCTGCCAACGTTTGTGGTTCTACCTGATGCAAAAGGTCTGCCGTATAATCAGCGCGGCTGTTTCAGCAGCGGCTTTCTCCCGGCGGTGCATCAGGGAACGGTTATCAACGCCGCTAGTCCGCAGGTGGTTCCAGATCTCGTTCCGTCGGACAAATTCAAATTCGCAAATCGTCAAACAGATCGGGACGGATTGCGTTTACTACATGCACTAAACCATGAAAATGCACGCTTTAACCCAGGTGATTCTCGACTGGATGCACGCATATCAAGTTATGAGTTAGCTGCAAAAATGCAGATTAGCGCTCCGGAAGCATTTGATATCTCGCACGAATCGGAAGCGACGAAATCG
>CAISOI010000467.1 GCA_903886985.1 uncultured Chthonomonas sp. | reverse complement strand
TGGTGCTGGTTGCGAAATTTGTCGACACACTGGCTACAAAGGTCGGTTCGGAATTCACTCGTTATTGCGCATGAATGACGAAATTGCTGACCTTGTTGTGCGCCGTGCACCGCTCACCGACATTCGTGACGCCGCTAAAGCCAACGGTATGAGAGAGTTGCGTGAAGACGGACTTGCAAAAGTTTTGGAAGGTATTACCACCCCAGACGAAGTAATGCGCGTCGTCTTTACCGCCGGTCATTAAGAATTTGACGGACGAAGATCATGATTTCTGCTCTTCGTTAGGCTCCGTCAGGAGGTTATAGATGGACGAACAGACTCAACCCGTGCCAGCCGGTGGAGTACCTCAGGCAGGTGCTCCCAAGGTTAAATTACTTGAAGATGCGCATATTGACGACTTTCTCCGGTTAATCGTAGAGAAAGGCGGGTCTGACCTTCACATTTGTGTTGGGATACCGCCAGTTATTCGCGTCGATGGTCAGCTCATTCCTACTAATTATGAGAAAGTGTTGCCGCAGCATTCCCAACGCTTGATCTATGACATCTTAACGGACGATCAGATCCAACGATTTGAAACCACGTTTGAGTTGGACTTTTCTTATCAGCTCGCTCGACTTTCCAGATTTCGTGTCAACGTATACAAAGATCGTGGTAACGTCGCACTTGCCTTCCGTGTAATTCCTGCGCGAATTCCGACGCTTAAAGATCTTAGCCTGCCGCCAGTACTTGAAGATTTGACACGGCTTCCTCGAGGTTTGATCCTTGTCACAGGTCCGACTGGTTCGGGTAAGTCAACAACTTTGGCTGCCATGATCAATAACATCAATACGGAACGGTCGGTTCACGTTCTCACCATTGAAGACCCGATCGAATACTTGCACTCACACCGATTTAGTGTTATCAACCAACGCGAAGTTGGGCAAGATACCAAGACATTTGCAAATGCTTTGCGTGCTGCTCTCCGTGAAGACCCGGACGTGATTCTCGTTGGAGAAATGCGAGACCTTGAAACAATGCAGAACGCAGTTTCTGCTGCTGAAACTGGTCACCTTGTCTTCGCAACTTTGCACACAAACAGTGCTGCTACTTCGGTTGAACGTATTGTTGACTCATTCCCTCCCGGTGGGCAAGAACAAGTACGGTTGCAGCTATCAAATAACCTGCAAGCAATTTTGTGTCAGCAGTTGCTCCCAAGAGCAAGTGGTCCAGGTCGCGTATGCGTCATGGAAATCATGACTGCAAGCCCTGCAATTCGAAACCTGATTCGTGAAAACAAAGCGCACCAAATTACCTCTATGATCCAGACGAGTGCAAATCTCGGTATGCAAACAATGGATCAAGGATTAAGAGACGCTTATCTCCGTGGTCTCATTAGTTTTGAGATGGCTATGGAACGCGCAATGAACCCACCTGAACTTGAAAAGATGATTCGCTCATCTACTTTGCCAGGTCAAAGCAGTTCGTCTGGTCGATAATTTTTGTTAAAGCAGTAAAGGCGGTCAGGGAATAGTCCCTGACCTTGCCGCCTTTTTCAAGGAGCACAAGTTATGCCAACATTTGCATATACCGTTCGAGACTCGTCTGGACAAACACGTACGGGTACATCGGAAGCAGAGAATCCGGACATTCTGAAGCGTCGGCTACAGGAACAAGGTTTTACTGTAGCGGAAATCAAGCAGACCGGTAACGTCAAAAAGAAGAATGCCGGTGGTGGATGGGGTCGAGTCAAATTGGCTGATCTATCGGTCTTCTGCCGACAATTCTCTACAATGATTGACGCTGGTGTGTCGTTGGTTCGATCGCTCGATGTTTTGGGTGAGCAGACCCAGAATCCGAAGCTCAAACGAATGATCATCGACATTCAGGGCGAAGTTGAGTCTGGACAGACACTTTCGAAAGCTATGTCGAAATTCCCGAAGACCTTTACTAACCTTTTTATCGGACTTGTTCGTGCAGGTGAGGTCGGTGGAGTTTTGGAAGAAGCACTTCAAAGGTTGTCCGGCTTCCTTGAAAAAGACATGGAATTGCGGCGTAAAGTAAAAGCCGCGCTTACCTATCCTATGATCGTTGTTGTTGTTGCAGTTGGTATTGTCGTTGGTTTGTGTACCTTCATCGTACCAAAGTTCATCGAGCTCTTTAAGGACCTCGGAGTGAAGGAGCTTCCGGCAATGACTCAGGTTCTTGTCGACTTTTCAGACTTCCTCAAGAACAAGTGGTACATCGGTATTTTGATCATAGTAATAACGTTTATTACAATCAAGTATGTTGGAACCACTCGAATTGGGCGGCGTGTTATCGATAGGGTAAAGCTCAAAGTTCCAGTGTTTGGAAAACTTCACCACAAGATCGCTCTTGCAAGATTTGCACGAACATTGGGAACGCTACTTGTTTCTGGTGTACCGATTTTGCAAGCACTCGAGACAGTTGCTGGTACTGTTGGAAACGTCATTATTTCTGACGCAGTTATGGAAGCGCGCGCTCGAATTCGTGAAGGAGATCGTATTAACGATCCTCTTGAGAAGAGCAAGATGTTTCCGCCTATGGTTGTTCACATGATCTCGATCGGTGAAGAATCAGGAGCATTGGACCACATGCTCAGCAAGATCGCCGACTTCTATGAGCAGGAAGTGGAAGCTACATTGGCTTCCTTAACTTCCGCCATTGAGCCTGTGTTGATTGTATTCCTTGGTGTCTGTGTTGGATTTATCGTTATCGCGATGTTCATGCCTCTTATCTCGGTAATTCAAAACCTGACGTCTGGTGGCGATGACGGTGGTGGTAAAGATAAGTAGTTCGGCGTTCTAAAATAGGTAGTATCAAAGGAACCGGTCTTCCATGAAGACCGGTTCCTTAATGTTCGTGTTTCCTAAATTTTGTGATCTCTGGGACTTTTGGAGAGCTGATTGCCAACTGCACCGCTAAGTTTTTGGATGACCGTTGCCTTCTTTATGGGAGCTATTATTGGCAGTTTCCTGAATGTAGTTATATGGAGGATGCCGCGAGGACAAAACCTATCGGTTCCCGGATCCCACTGTCCCAATTGCAACGATCCAATTCCAGCATATTTGAATATCCCGCTGTTCAGCTTCCTCGTGTTAGGTGCGAAGTGTAGGAATTGCAGGAAGCCCATCTCATGGCGATACTTCGCCGTGGAACTTTTAACAGCCATTTTGTTTGTTCTGCTAACTAGGCATTTCGGACAAACTTTGGAGTCTGTAGGCTATTGCCTATTTTTTGCAGCTTTAACCGCCGCATTCTTCATCGATCTGGAATTATTCATCATTCCTGATCAGCTCAATACGTTCGCACTCGGAATGGGCATAGCTGTCGACGGTTGGCGCATTTACGGAGGTCATACCTCACACAAACTGATGTTTGGGCTCTTACCACATTCCATTTTTGGAGCGATTTCCTGCGCCGGAGTGTTTGTGGGTATTCAGTTTCTGGGAAGAGCGCTATTCCGTAAAGAGTCGATGGGAGATGGTGATGTAAAACTTGCTAGAGCTATCGGGGCGTTACTTCCTCTGGGCCTCGCGCTCGTTTCGTTTCTGCTGGCAATTGCTATTGGAGCCGTAGTTGGTATAGTATCTTTAGCTTTTGCAAAGAAGCAACCTGAAGTTGAAGCTTTTGACGAACATGCTGAAGAGGCGCAAGAGATGCAGCCTTGGTGGGCGGGATTTGTATATCTGGTGTTTGGAGACCTGTTGTTACAATTCTGTGCATTCCTCCGAATACCGGCGGCAATGAAACTCTTGAATTCGTGGGAAGGCGAGGTGCCGCCAGAGCTTGAGGACGAGGAATGGAACCCCGGCCCCACTCACATTCCCTTCGGACCATTTATGGTTACTGGTGCATTAGTATCTGTATTTCTCGGTGACCGATTGATCACGATGTACTTAAACTGGGCAGGAATAAGGTAAATCAGGGGGCATCTATCACGACGCCTGGCCGCTTATTACGTTCTTTTGGTTGGAGAATCTTTCAGAAAAGTCTAATTCTGGACAGACTCGGGCAGGCAATTTGGGATTAAGTGTCGAAATAACAACGATATCGTGGGAACTTTTTGACAATCTAAACAGTCGGACAGTAGATTTAGTGTGTGTTTTCCCCATTTGATAAGTTAGCAATAGCGGATGAGTTTCCGTCAACAAGATGAGGTTGGAGCAAAATGAAGCGTAACCTGAACAGCGTAAATTCTTCCGCACGAGCATTCACATTGATTGAGCTGCTCGTTGTCATAGCCATAATTTCAATTCTGGCGGCAATTCTCTTTCCAGTTGCCGGGACAGTTCGAGAGCAAGCGCGTTCCAGCGATTGTTTGACTAAGCTTCATCAAATGTGGGTTTCTGTCAACGTTTATAAACAAGATGAAGATGGTTTTCCACCCTCTCTGATGGGATATGTTG
>CAISOI010000466.1 GCA_903886985.1 uncultured Chthonomonas sp. | reverse complement strand
TGAGCACTGGTGCTACTGGTCGCCGCTGATTACGAGCGATCGCGCCATCACGTAGGGAGGAATGAAATGCAAAACAGTTTATTGGGGCAATTGGAAGCCCTAGAACAGAAAATCAAGTTCAGTGACATATCTGCGGAAGTAAGTGCCGTGGAACTATGGGGTGGGGCCGACGTGATTGTAAGGACCAGACTGGACAACGAGACGCATAAGTGGCTTGGGAGCCAGCCATTGGTGATTAGCATCCAAAGTACTGAGCCCAGGCGAAGAGCCGTCATCACCGAGCATGCTAAGGAATTGAGTTGGCTTTTATACCAGCTGAAAGGTATCTTTTCAACCAAAATCGACTATGTATCAAAGTTCGATTTCTACGGTCTTCTAGCCCAGTCAGCAATTGACCATGTAACGAAATACACAGAAATCCATGATGCCAGACCTCTACTTATTGCCGTGCTGAATACAGCAAAGGGGTTTTGTGAAGATGAAACTTCCGGCTGATATCCATCTGCCTTTCTTCGCCTACGGCTTATTCAAGCCTGGACAACTTTGCCATTTTCGCATAAGGGACTTTGTCCAAAGTAGTTCCATTTGTACTGCCGATGGAAGTCTTAAAGAACGAGACGGAATTCCCCTATTCATACCTTCCAAAAATGCTGGAATTATCAAGGGGTACCTGATCAGTTTCATTGCGGGGCGAGAAGACGAGGCGTATGATCGCATAATCAGTATTGAGCCCGACGAGGTTTATCGTTGGCAAGTTATTAAGGTCAATGATACTGACGCGAACGTACTTGTTGGTAAGCGCGTCGACAGGGGAAGTTCGGACCTCGACCACGTCGAAGAATGGGATGGAAAGTCGGATCCATTTTTCAATGACGGGATTGCAGAGGTAGAAGCTATTTTAGAGGCGAATCCGAGTTTCGATTGGGTGGACTATCGTCCTTTGTTTCGACTGCAAATGGCCTATATCTTGCTTTGGTCTGCGGTCGAGAGATATGCAGGGTTGAAATACCACTTTGGAAACAATGCAACCGAAAAAGTAAATAGAATTGCGGATGAGAAATGCTTTAAGGATGCACTCGAGAAAATTGTTACTGAGACAAGAGAGGTCTACAGCACAACGAAATTGGACAAGTACACGCTTGACCCTGCCGATCCGAAAAAATCGATCAACTACTACTACGCGGTCCGCTCAAATTCGGTTCATCGCGGCAAAGCAGTGCATCGTGATTTTGACACGATAAAATCAAGCCTAACTGAACTATTGTTCATATTCAAAGAGCTTCTGCGTGATTCATTCGAATGATATAGCTAACATGGGCATGAGAGCAAGCTGACTACTTACTATGCTGATAATGTACAAATTCATGCATTTAAGCAACTCAAAATAAGAAATAACCTGTGCGGATCGGAGATGCTGGATGTGAAAGGCAAAGTGCGTCGCTGACCTCGGTTTAATGGGAGTTTTGACTGCTGCATTGAAATTGCCAACCAGAGGCTTGAGGATTGGTATAAGTGGTACCAACAAGAATCTGGACATCCGTGGGACTGACTTACTCTTGAATTTTGGAGGAGAGTTTAGATGAGCATAGTTATAGAGAACTTGCAGTCTGCTTTTCAGCGGGCTATTGCAGGTCGACCTAATGTCGGCGGCTTTCCCTACCTGGCTGAGACCTTGCGCAAGGCAGGCGTTACTCGCAACTCCTGGTATCTGCCTTCCTGCCAAAGCCTGTATCTGACTAACGATGGTCCAGTCGTGATCGTTGGAAATCCGCTAGTTAGCGGAATCGTGGATGTGGCTCGGTTCGACCAACACGCTCTGATCACCGCTCTCCGAATTGACCAAGCAGGGGAGAGCAGCTTCGAACAGTTCTTAGAGGCATGCTGGAAAGCAGGAGTGGTGAGGTACGACGTGGATTTCTCCGCTCGCTTGGTCCACTACTATGGTGCCAACGGAGAGGAATACTCCGAATCTTATCCTCTTGCGGAAATATAGCCCGGACGAAACCGATAGGGCACGCAACCAAATTGCAGTAAAATCGCAACAGAATCGTAGAGTTTTTGAAGGAGTACATTAATGGAGAATTTGATAGATTTATGTAAAGCAAGTGCGGTTCAGGAAATGGAGATGTTCCTGCGCAACTTCTCCCATGTGCGGGACGTCAAAGGCAAAGTACTTCGGTGACCCCCGTTTGAAGCAAAGTTTAGCCCAGGGAAGGCTTATCGGCTTGATACGTATGTCGTTTTCATCCACTGCGAATTGACATGACTTCCTGTACCGCTTGCTCTACTGCCCGAGTTTGCCCTGTGACTTCCAAAATGCTGCTCTGAATCTCTGCGATGTCGGGAGCGATGACCACTCCGGGCGCGACCTTCATACGAGCGAGACTCGATTGGACGGACGCAAGGGTCTGCTGGATCACTTCCTGCTGGGCTTCGACGCGCTCCAGGCTGGGCTGAAGAGTTTGCGCCACCTGACAGCGGGTCTCGAGCAACTCAATGCTCTGCTCGATCGCCCGTCGTGCCGCTTCATCGGTGATTCGCGATAGCTTAGTCCGAAGTTCCTCGCGCTGAGTGACCAGCGCATCGGCCGACTCGGCGTTGATGGCAGCTCTGAGATTGTCGCGATGTACATGGAGTTGGCGCGCCTGAGCGATCAACACGTTCAGCTCGGACAGAATGTCTTTGCCAGTTCGCGCATCGAGTTGAGAACCAATTTCGAGCATGAGGGCGATCGATTCGAAGTACGAAGTCTCAGAGGGCGTAGCATTAATCACCGAACAAGAGGCGCGGACCTCTTCGCTGGTCATCGATCCATCCAAGTCATCGACCCTCTGCTGCTTGTTCACCCACCAGGAAAACCAGTATGTTAGTCCGCCGAGTGCCGGCCCGGCAATTACCATTGGCCCTGGAATTGCGCCGGAATTAATACCTCCAGCCACCAAAAACAAGGTAAGAAAACCCACTCCAACACTGGATGCCAATCTCGCTGCGAACGGTACCATGTCAGTCCGCTGAAGTATGTTGCGCGCTGCAATCTGCGCATCTCGCTCCGGCGTGGTCGGATTGTGATGGTCTTGAAATTCCATCGTCCGCAGGTAATCGAGCATTTCGCGGATTCGGCTGGCGATATTCGGATCGATATCACAAAGACCTATCTTCATGCGTGCTCCACTCTCAATTGCCATCCTGCAACGTCCTCGACGGCATTACGGCCAACGAATGGTCTGGAGCAGATGGGCAATGTTGGTCTAATTATGACACGCCGGTGTGAGAATCCACTTTGTTCCATTGCGCGTCACAAGTGCTGGACGTGAAAGGCAAAGTACTTCGCTAACCCCCGACTATAGCGGGAAGTTAGCCGAATGACATCGATGTTATAATTACATTGATGACATAACGATTGGGAAGGATTACATGATTGGATAGCCTAGTTGATTTATGTAAAAAGAGTGCGGTTCAGGAGATGGAGATGTTCCTGCGCAACTTTTCCCATGTGCCGGACGATAAGTTGACCTGGACCCCCACGCCAACGGCAAAGTCTGCCATCCGAATTGCAGCACATACCGCACTTTATTCCGGAAGATTCGCCCGTATGATCAACGAACGAAAACTTCCCGCACCTGAAAACCTGACGGAATGGTTGGCACAACGGGATGCGGAGGAGATCGCGGTAACGAGCCGCGCCGAAATGGAAGCCATTTTCCGGAAAGGCACCGACGAGGTCCTTGCTGCGCTGGATGACCTGACGCCCGAAGACATTGAAATGTCATTAGGCTCTGGTCAAGGATGGTCTATGCCAATGTCCCACCTGATGAAACTACCCGGTTGGCATGCCACACTTCATACGGGTCAGATCGATTTCCTCCAAACCTGCTGGGACGATCAGGAAGTGTATCTTGGATAGCCATTCGTCGGTATGGTTATGTAGTTTGGATTTGAGTGGTTAGAAATTACCTTTACATTCAACTAATTGGCAATGTGATAAACAACTTCAAATAAACTGACCCGGACTAGAACTTAAAAAGATAATTTAAACAACCACGGAGAAACAACAAAATGATTCGGAGAAGAGTCGGAATCGCAATATGTGCGGTGTGCGTCGGAGTGTTGGGATTGACGGCAGCCCGATTCGGGTGGTCACAGAAAACAGAACGAGTCGAACAACAGCGAGTATTTGCGAAGGGTAACAAACAGAAGATCGATGGCTTCATCGTTCTCATGCGACTGCGCCACGACCTCTACCTCCGATGGAAGGATACGGGGAAATGGCCGGATGACAAAGAGGCGAACGCTGCTCTAGCTGGGCACGGCAAGTACTGGGCGAAGCAACTTGAGGAAGGCAGGGCGATTCTTGCAGGCGGTATGAAGGGGGACCATTGGGATAATGTAGCCC
>CAISOI010000465.1 GCA_903886985.1 uncultured Chthonomonas sp. | reverse complement strand
GTTCTTGGGCAGCTTCCTAGAAGAGATAGCCTTGGAAACAACTGCCTGTACTCCCGCATCCGACAACGACGTACCCTGTGAATAGGAATCGGTGATCGAACCGCCATAAGTTACAGAGTTTGAAACATGAAGATTGCTGGAGTTATAATATGTTGTGTTGATGTTGTAATAAGGCGAACCACCAAGCGACTTTGCAAAATCTGGCAGGATTGTCGTCGATGTGTCATTCGCCCAGTTGCCGTACCAAATGAAATAGATGGTAGGTGAACCAATTAAAACGGAACCGCCATGGTATGAAATCCCTGCGGAACGTCTGCCGCCAAAAAACGACATCGAGTTTCTGGTTCTATGTATACCGGAAGGTTCCTGATCATTCAAGTTTCCATAATCCTGCGAATAGACAGATGTGCCAAGTTCAATGAGGCGCGCCTGACTTGCGCTGGTTAATCGCTTTTCACGAGCACTAACAATTGTTGGGCTAACGACTGCCAATACAAGCCCTACTATCCCCATCGCGGCGACTATTTCAAAGATACTACTCTTACGGATACCAGAACTCAAAGTACTCATGATCATATTGCCTTTCTACTCACCCATTATAGTGCGGCTGTAATTGTTAAAGCCCGACATACGTATCTAATGCAATTTATGCATCTCAATTGCTACCGACTTTTCCAATTCAGAAGATGTTCCACTTACTGAGAAGAATTTTTACGCTCAATAATTGATATCGAGCAGCAAAATGAGCAATCTTGATTTCGATACGTAAGCTCGAACAATTTTAGTTTCACTATACATGATCTATTTTTACTACACAGTTCAAGACTTAATCTAATGATACAAAAGTGTAGAACCTCAACTTATCCATTCAGATCAATTACGGTAAGACGGGCATCGACGGGGTATCACCAACCTGAAATAAGGGTTGATATGATTCGGCAAAATTTTCAAACGCTGTCCGTTCGTCCTCAGTTAAAGGAGTGAACGACTCTGCAACCGACAGTGCAAATTCGAATAGATCAGGATCGCCGGGCGGAATCGCCGCAGTAATTGGTAATGAGAGTGTCCACCGCAAGGCGAGTGCTGCTTTCTCCCGATCCGTGTAGGGCTCATACCAGGTATTTTTGGCAATTGTTTCATCTGGACCATTGCTCCATGGTCGCCACGCCATTGCCTTCAGTGCCATTCTTGCAGCGCCTTTTGAAATTGCCATTTCCAATACTTGAGGACCAAAGCCGCCGGAACAAAACATAGTAGCGTTGAACGGAAACAGTACGGAATCAAACGGGAATTGATCCAGCAGAAACACAGCGGCTTCTGCAGAATGTGCTGAGAAACCAATGTACCGAATCTTGCCTGCCTCTCGAGCAGCCAAAACTGCTTCCAATGCACCACCGGGTGACAAGCAAGTTTGTGCTTCTTCGACACTGCTTACCGCATGCAATTGGTACAAGTCGAAGTGATCTGTCTTCAATTTGGTCAACGACGAATTGATAGCTTCCTCGGCGAGTGACTTTGTGCGCCGCTCTGTTTTGCATGCCAGGAACACATTGTCTCTAAGACCGACCAGTGCCGGCCCTAACTTCTCCTCAGCATCGCCATAGGTAGGAGCAACATCAAAATAGTTGATGCCTCGATCATATGCGTTTTTTACGCGCTGATCAGCAATGTTTTGCTCAACTCCCATCGCCACAATGCCGCCAAATCCGATAATTGAGAGATCCATTCCAGTATTGCCATAAGGTCTGAATTGCATAAGTTCACTCCGTTTTAGGAAAGTCTAAGGTTCATATTACAACGCAATAACATGCACATGCATGGATTCAAGCCATCCCAAGGCATAATCTGCCGATGTTTAGTATTTGTAACAACTTCATTCTGGTAAAATCTAACTGATAAACCGTCTGAATCTGTCTGAATCAGTAATCTTTTCAATATCCATATTTCGATGAGGAACCTATCACAATGCGACTTAAAGTTTTGACTTGTTTGTTGTTCGCTATAGTCTCTATAGCGGCAATGGCTTCTACCACATCCATAGCTTCCGCACAATCACCAAAAAAGATATTACTCATTGCTGGTACCCCCAGCCACGGTCCCGGTGAGCACGAATTCAACGCGGGTACAACGATCTTGACCGACTGCCTAAACAAAGTGCGAGGCGTTACCGCTGTAATGGTCAAAGGCGGTTGGCCCAGTGACGAATCTGTATTTGAAGGTATCGACACCGTCGTCTTTTTCATGGACGGCGGGGACAATCACCCTATGATCCGAACCCCCGAGCGCAACGAAATCATGCGTAAGTTGATGGCTAAAGGCGTAGGACTTGTATGCCTACATTATGCTGTTGAATTTCCAAAGGGACGCGTTGGCGATCAACTTTTACTCTGGCTAGGTGGTTACTACGAAACAAATTTCTCAACTAATCCTCATAACGACGTCTTGCTAACACCAAAAGAAGGTCACGAGATCACAAGAGGCGTCAAGCCGTTTCAATGCCTCGATGAATGGTATTACCGCATTCGATTTGCGCCGGATGACAAACGTGTTACCCCTGTCCTAACTGCTATTCTTCCTAAAGACAGCAAAAATGTTGAAACCACTGGTTGGGCAACAGAACGCGCTGATGGCGGTCGATCTTTTGGTTTCACCGGTGCGCACTTCCACAAGAGCTGGGGAATGGAT
>CAISOI010000464.1 GCA_903886985.1 uncultured Chthonomonas sp. | reverse complement strand
GGGGGAGTACCGGGAGCGCCCTTACCGCCGGGAACACCTTTGCCATCCGCACCACCAGGACCACCACGTCTCATTTCAGAAAGTTTCTTCTTCTGCTCAGGTGTCAAAATCTTGCCCATCTGATCTGAGTATTTCTTGCGCAATTCGTCCCGCTTTGCCTTCTTTTGGTCATCGGTAATCTTTTTGTCGGCGCGAAGTGCCGTCATCTCTTTGACTTGAGCTTCCATCATTGGCTTAAGATCCTTCTTCTGCTTGTCCGTCAGTTTGAGATCTGTCGCCATCTTCTCCAGACGTTGAGCAGGGGTCATTCTTCCTCTGCCGCCTCCAGGACCGCCAGGACCGCCAGGGCCCCCGGGACCACCAGGACCACCTTGTCCCGGCTTACCGGAAGGTGCGCCGCCGCCGCCCTGAGCTAGGGCGCCAGTTACCGATATTGCAACCACGCTTGCTGCCAACAGTGTTGACAGTATGACCTTTATTGATTTCAATCTGTTCTCCTGTAGAATTGCCTTGTCACAATGTGACGCGCTATTGAATCAGGTGCTCCACATACAAGCGCCTTACTTAACTATGACGCCATTGGAAGTAGTTTGGAAACGTCAAATTTTTGCCCGCATGATCATAAGATGAAACTTAATAAACAAACGTTGTGTTAAGTCTTCGTGATAGCACTATTAACTCATTTATAGTATGCTACAATGGAACTCCATTAGTTTGTGGTGGTCCGTTTTTTGATACGTTGGCGATAAAAAAGTGCTGGCTAAACGGTCATGTAGCAGGAATTTTGCCAAACTAAGTGAATTTAAGCTCGAAAGTTACGCTGAGATTGAACTTTTGTTCACATTGAAGTGTCTTGAAGTATTGTTTGACAGCAAATTTAATCTTATCGATGGATGCTGTCACCATCGAACGGTTTAGTCCAGAGGCTAGACTGCGACTGGTGTATCGGTGCAACTAGAAGTTATTAATTGCATCGCGAGAGGAGTAGTACCCATGTCTGACGAGATTCTGAATCCGGGGGAGATCAATCCGGTTGAGGAGCATCCTGAGGTGGTCGTTAAAGCGGAAGAGGTTGTGACTTCTTCGGCAGTTTCGGAGCCTAAGGTTAAAGCACCTGCAGAATCCGTATCATTCGAAGAGAGCTTTGGTGGTAGTGGAGATGATTATTCGAAGACATTCCGGCCCTTAAAGGAAGGGGATGTAGTTCAGGGAGTAGTCGTTCATATTGACCGTGAAGGTGTTCTTGTCGATGTTGGTACGAAATCTGAGGGTATTATTCGGCGTCATGAACTTTCTCGCGATTCCAATCTTGCAGCTGAAGACATCGTCAAAGTTGGCGAGCGCATTGACGTTTACGTCTTAGAGCCTGAGAATCAGGATGGTAACTTAATCCTCTCAAAGAAGCGCGCGGATTTCGAAAAGGCGTGGGAGAAGGTTCAGCAGGCAAAAGAAGAAGGACGTACCTTAATGGCGATGGTTACGGACCGCGTCAAGGGTGGCCTTACTGTCGATCTTGGCATTCGTGGATTTGTACCGGCTTCCCACGTTGGCAACGGGTCGATGAAAAACAACCTCGAAAAATATGTTGGTCAATCCATTCCGCTGAAAGTCATCGAAGTTGATAAGGACCGTAAGAAAGTGGTCCTTTCCAACAAGCTCGCTGCAGAAGAAGATCGCCAATCTCGCAAGGTCGATACCGTTAACAGTCTTCAACCCGGTCAGATACGTAAGGGTACCGTACGTCGGCTGACGAATTACGGCGCCTTCATTGATCTTGGTGGAATCGACGGTTTACTACACATTTCTGAAATGTCTTGGACACGAATTCTGCACCCACAGGAAGTCCTCCGCGAAGGGCAAGATGTCGACGTTGTAGTTCTTAAACTTGATATTGAAGCAGGCCGCGTAAGTTTGGGTATGAGACAGATTCTTCCTGATCCTTGGACGACTATTTCTGATCAATATGCTGTGGGTGACGTTATCACCGGAGTAGTCAGTAGGCAAGTGCAGTTTGGGCTATTTGTTACGGTCGAAGGTGGCATCGAGGGGATTATCCCGAACGCGGAGCTCAACGCAAAGCGTGGTAAAGGTGCATCTCCGATTGCCGCAGGCAGCGAAGTTGAAGTTAAGATTATCGACTTGCGTGCAGAAGAACGCAAAATGACTCTTTCCCTTAAGCAGCTTAAACAAGAGAGTGCGACTGGCACGGATTTCGACATTGAAAGTTTTAACAGCGATTTCGAAGAAGGTGCAAGTGCTCCTGCGGTTGAAACCGAGGCAACAGAGCCGGAATCTGCTTCCGCCGAGACAGATAACCTTACGGAAACCTTGATGGAACAAGCCGTTAGTGAACCACGACAAAGTGATCGCGGTCGCCGAGATAGCGGTCGCCGAGATTCATCTCATAAAGGTGGTTCCAGTAGAGAACATTCATCGAAGTCACTTTCGACCGATGATGCTCCAAGGTTCACGATTGGCGATGCATTGCGAGCCAAGGTTGAGTCTGCTGGTTTAGATTCTGGCGATTAATGTGGCCATCCGCCGATCATACCGGTAACCCTATAAGTGAAGGTCGCATTACACTATCGTCACGCAGGATATTTCCGGGCTTGAATTCCAGGTAGCTAAAATGTATCTGGTTGCAGTGACAGGCGGTATTGGCTCAGGTAAATCGACAGTTTGTCGTCTCCTAAGTCAACTCGGCGCAAAAATCCTAAGTTCGGACGAAGTTGCACGGGAAGTCGTGCAACTTGGTTCCCCGGTCCTTGCTGATCTGGTTACGAGCCTTGGCAAATCCATACTTTCGGCAGACGGTAATCTCAACAGATCGGCATTAGCGGAGATCATTTTTGCGGATGAGAGATCACGAAACAGAGTAAACTCCATCATGCATCCAGCAATTAAGCAAAACCTTCTGGATCGT
>CAISOI010000463.1 GCA_903886985.1 uncultured Chthonomonas sp. | reverse complement strand
TCTCGTAATGGAACACATGCCTGTTCCTTCGGAGGCACTCAACGAAATGCAAAGAGTTGCTAAACGCGGTATGATTCGAACTCCCAGCCCTCTCGCTGAAAAACTGTTTGCCCGAGATGTTCATAGGTGGTTCGTCTCGACGGAAAAGGGGCCATCGGGCGACCTACTGCTATTCCGTCAAAAAAACGATCCAATCACCGACCAAGAACTCTCCGACGCACTGGGAGCGGATTTCGAATTCTGGCACTACTTTGGTCGTGCAATTTCTAAAATGGAAACGACGTATGTATGGGCAAATGAAATATGCTTTCGAGTGGATCTTTTAGATAATCCGGATTGGGATGGCGAGCCACAGAGTAAACAAGATTTTGAAGACAAGAAAGAGCGACTGGAAGCGATTGGTCAGGAGATCAAAAACGATGAGTGCGGCAAATTTTCCCGTCCGCACATTCGGCAGTTAACTACAAAATGGCTCGGTGGACTTTATAGATATACCTACCTTCGTCGACCGAAGACCATCGATTGGAACCAATTTCTAGCCTGTCCAAAATGTCGCGGTTCTGTAACAATAAGTGATACAATTGTTTGTAGTGTGTGCAGTTTGTCTTACCCTTATAGACAGGGTGTTCCGGTAATGCTGGTTGCGGACGCATCACCAATTAAGTGAACACCGTTCTCACGTGCCCAGCGCGATTGCGGTTTTTGTTGATATAAATAGTAACATTTACGACATTGGTCCGATGAATCTCAAACCATTGTCGTCATAATATATGTCAGTCGCAACGATACCTAACAATCAAGTTGGCTCGTTGCAGGAGGCGGTAAGTAGTAATGTCATTGCGCAATGTGACCCTTGCAAAAGAAGTTGGATTTTGCTTCGGTGTGAAACGTGCTATCAATTTAACCAAACAAGCTCTGGACGAACGCGACGATGTGTTTATTCTTGGTGACCTTGTACATAACAAGCGCGTCACAGACGAGCTTGAAGCAAAGGGCCTGCAAAAGGTCGACGACTACGGCAAACAGAAAGGTAGCACGATGGTTATTCGTGCGCACGGTCTGCCAAAAATCAAAATTGCCGAGGCGAGAGATCGGGGACTTGAAATCGTCGATGCCACTTGCCCTATTGTGCTAAGAGCACAAGAGGCGGCGCAATCCCTTGAACAACGCGGCTGTCAGGTGGTAATCATAGGGGATCGAAATCATGCAGAGATCAAAGGCATAATCGGCACGTTAGAGAGCCCGGCGCTCGTAATTGACAGTGTCGAGGAACTGCGAGAGGCCAAAGAAAGTTTCCGACTTCGCCGCAAAGTGGGAGTTATCTTTCAAACTACCCACGCACTGGAACTCTGCCGCGAGATCATGAATGAACTCGTCTTTATGTGCAAAGAAGTTCAGATCATTAATACCATTTGTCGTCCGGTTCAAAATCGACAGGATGACGCGCTCGAACTTGCCGCCCGTGTCGACTTAATGATCGTCGTCGGGAGCCTGACCAGCGCAAACACCATGGAATTGGCAGCCCTCTGCCGCTACCACAATCCACACACCATCCATATTCAAAATGCGGATGAACTGGGCTACGAGGCTTTTGACTGGGCAGTCAACATTGGGATTGCTTCTGGTCTGTCGACCCCTGAGGACATTGTTCAAGGAGTGCGCACCAAGATCGAGGAATTCGAAGGTGCCATTTTTACTGACCATAAACCCAATCCATCGACCTACGCTGCGCTTGGTCATTCGCACTAATCAGGATTGAGCTCTCTCACGCCATCTGTCAAAACAGTCGCCATCCTGTCCGCTGTTCAGGAAGAGTTTGCAGCAATTCGAAAGCTTATGCCGTCTGTTGACGCAGAGACAATAGGCGGCTTTTCATTTGTCACTGGCAAACTTGGCGATCAAACCGTGGTATTGACAAAATCTGGAATGGGACCAGAACGCGCATTTCGCTGTGCACGTGTCCTGATTGAGAGTTATAAGCCTTCCTCGATAATTATTGCTGGGTTCGCCGGCGGGATCAAGGCAGGTGTCCTACCAGGCGACATCATTGTTGGTACAGGGTTGTTGCCGATGCAATCCACGCTGAACATCTCTGGAAAACCACAATCACGCGCCGCTTTCTCTTCAGAGAACGCTGGTATGTTAAAACTCTTAACTCCGGACGGGGATCTATTACATAAGTTTCTATCCATCAGATTTCTGAACGCAAATATTCACAAAGGCATGATCCTCGCCGTACCCAGCGTTCTTCAAACACCTGAAATGAAACGCGGATTGAAAACAGGCGGTGCTAAAGCAGTCGACATGGAATCCCTTGCGACCGCAACTGCCTGCAATTCAAAATCCATTCCTTGGATTGTGGTCCGAGTAATCACAGATGGAATTGATGACAGCTTACCGCTCAAATTTGAAGATTTTGTCGACTCGAAAACCGGTGAAGTCTCCATATCCCAGCTCGCTACACACGTTCTTTTGCATCCTCGATTGATTCCTCCCATGATGGAACTCGGTAAGCGATCTAAATTAGCATCAAAGAACCTCGCAGACTTCCTCAAAGAATGTCTTAATTGACCAGTCTCCGGTAGAATTACTGCATGTTTATTCTTTTGGGCTTAAGTGTAACCATATTGGGTATCGGGCATTCCCAAACTGATTCTCCAATCAACATGGAGAAAGCAGTTCAGATCGCCCTCAAGAATAGCGTTGCGCTGCAGACTGCTAAATTGGAACAGTGGACCAGACTCGCTGGAATCGAAAGGGACAAACCAACAAGTTCTCCCTCAGTCACTGCTGAAGCAATTGGGACATTGCAATCCCCCACGGTGCTCGCTCCACAGGCAGGCGGGACACTTGCGCCTTTCGAACCAGGTCGCTATGGCAAGATCGAAGTGCGTCTCGACCAAATGCTCTATCGCCCGGGTGCAGGTTCCGCGAAAGTGAGATATCGGTCCGAAGGAATGGTCGCGTTTTGGACCTATCAGAAGAGGCGTAACGACATCATTCTCGACTGTCGTCGTGCCTATGTCCAGCTCAAGCGAGCCAAACTCTATCACGCGGTTGCGCAATCAGGATTACAATTGGCGCGCGAACAATTCGAAATCGTGAAGCGAATGTTAGAGGCTGGAACCAGCACGGAGCGTGACTTGAAAGCCAGCGACTCAGATCTCGCCGAAGCGGAGCAAGCAGTTGCCAAAGCGGCAAATGGCGTCACCTTGGCTGCCGCAGAACTGAATCGCACTATGGGAAGTGAGGGTATAGATGTGCAAATTTCCAATGAGGACGAGCCCATCGCGGCAATTACCACTTTGGAAACCGCAATGAAAACAGCCCTTGAAAATCGTCCCGAAATGAAACTGCTATTTGAGAGCTTGCTCGCTGCAAGAGCCGGTTCCGCGCTTGCTGGGACGCAAAACAAACCGACAATATCCGCGCGCGCTTCCGCCATAGCTCAAACTCCTAGTGCCTATACCGATGCCCGATATATTGCGGGCAGCCTAGTAATGACGTGGCATCCCTTTGATAACAACAAAACTCGAATCGATGTCAACGAGGCAAACGGACATGTTGCTGAATTGGAGTCCCAATGCAGAGAGCTTGAACTTGGCATACGATCCGAAACGCGCAAGGCAATCTTAGATTATGGAGAAGCGGAAAAGCGAATAGGCTCAATAACAAGGCAGATATCAAGCGCGCAAAAATCGCTTGATATTTCGCGTCTACGCTACGGAGTAAACTCGACAACTCAGGTGGAAGTCTCAGCGGCACTTTTTGCACTAATAAAAGCAAAAAAGAACCATGCGGAAGCAATTATGGATCGCATTCTCGCCTATGCGGAATTGCAGCATTCCATCGGTGCAGACATCGAAGTTGCTCCGTCGGAGAATTCGAATAAATCTCAAAGGGCGCTGAAGTGAAGAAATTTGCCGCAACTATAGTGCTAATTATCATGCTTGCCGGTGCGATACTATTCAATCTGAACGCGCGTAAGACCGAACAGCCACAGAATAATGCCAGCACGAAGCCTTCTGACTTTGCTATTCCAGTCGTGACGGTCGCAACCGCCCACTCACAAACCACTCGCGAAAGTTTGACTCTAGTCGGAACTATTAAAGCCGATCTTCGATCTTCAATTTCTGCGAAGAGTGCCGCCAAAATCTTGGCAATTCTCGTTAAAGAGGGAGATACAGTCTCCGTTGGGCAACCGCTCGTCAAACTTGACAATGCTTTCAACGCCACCCAATTGGAAGGAGCAACAGCGGGCCAGCAAGGGGCAAATGCTCAGTATCTGAAAGCAGTGGACGGCAAACGTGCACGGATATTAGAAATGGACGCAAGAATCGCTGAGGCGAAATCCGGGGTGACTACCGCAGAAGGCAGAGTAACACAAGCCAAACTAGCTGTGAAGCTCAATGAGGAAGCAGTCAAAATTGATTTAGATAAAGTGCGTTCAGGCATCAAGCAGACGGATAGCGTGCTCGACCAAGCACGAATTGGTGCAGACGCTGCCCGCAAAACTCTGAAACGGGTCCAATACCTTTTTGATCATGGTGGCGCCCCAAAAGTCGATTTCGATGGCGCTAAGACGCAGGTAGATATAGCCGATTCCCAACTTCAACAGGCAATAGCTGCCGCTGAATCCGCGAAGAGTGCAATGCCACCCGCTGAGAGCACAGGTAAACTCAGAATTCAAGTAAGCGGCGCCGATCTCTCAACCGCCGAAGCCGGTTTGTACCAGGCAAAAGAGGGCTTGTCAAACGCAACTCGGGCACGCGCCGAAGCAATCAATATTGCCGATCGAGACATACTTGCTGCCAAGGCTGCCCTCAATCAAGCGAGAGCCAATACCAACGGGCTCCAAAGCGTAATGGGCGATGCGGTGATAACCTCCCCCATCGCAGGAACCATTGTGGACTTGACCGCCCACACCGGAGACATTGCTCAACCTGGACAACCGATACTTGCAGTCGTCTCCCCGGGCTCAACCTATCTTGAAGCGGCTTGCCCTGTTCGATTCTCTACAACCATACATCCTGGACTTGTGGCAGCAATAACAGTCCAATCTTCCCCTGATTCCACACTCCAGGGGGAAGTGATCAGCATATTGCCTGTTTCCTCACTGGACGGTCGCAGTTTTCCTGTGCGGATCAAAGTCTCAGAGAACCAACGATTAAGCCCAGGGGTTATTGCAAAGGCTGTTGTCGATCTGGATCGGGACAAGAACGCGGTTACCATTCCATTCGATGCGGTTCGAAATGAAGGCACTCAGGACTATTCACTTGTCGTTGTAAACGGTGAGGCAAAACGCCGCGACATAGTTTTAGGCGGCACTGACGGCGCCAACGCCAGAGTAATAAAGGGACTGGCAGTCGGTGAAAAAGTAATAGTTTCTGGTCCTGCAATTTTGAACAGCGGCACCAAAGTGAGCGTTGTAGAGCGCTAGCTCATCGCGAAGGGGTTAACAATTATGAAATCGATTTCGTCAATTTTTCTGTCCATAAACTTGTGCTCCACACTATGTATCCCCACGGTACTTCCAACCGCTATCGCGTCTGCTCAAACGACCGCGACGCGCCCGGATCCAGATATTCGCAAGATTGTCTCGATGATCGATTCAGCACGCATTGAAGCAACCATTCGCAAACTAGTCTCTTTCGGCACGCGAAATTCTCTCTCCACTCAAACAGATCCCAACCGAGGCATTGGAGCTGCCCGCGATTGGTTGTATACAGAATTCAAAAGGATCGCGGACGATTCGAATGGCAATATGAAGGTCGAAATTCAAAAATGGAATCAACCACCCGGTCCTCGCGTCCCTCAGACCACTCCATTCTCCAATGTCGTGGCAACTTTATCAGGCGGACAGGGTTCCGATAATGGCAGAATGTTGGTTGTTAGCGGTCACTTTGACTCCATGCCAACCAGTCCCACAGACGGAGTTAGCGATGCTCCCGGCGCAAATGATGACGCATCCGGCACAGCGGCTGTGCTCGAAATGGCGCGAGTAATGTCGAAATACAAATTTCGAATTCCCATCGTCTTCATGGCGGTTTCAGGGGAGGAGCAGGGGCTCATCGGTGCGACGCACTTTGCCGAAGAAGCCAAGAAAGCCAATTTGCGAATTGACGCGATGTTCACCAATGATATAATTGGAAACAGTACTGGTGGCAACGGGGTACATGACGACAAAACCGTGAGGGTTTTCGCAGAAGGCGTTCCCTCCGACGAGACTGCCGCGCAAGCAACATCTCGACGCAGCGTTGGTGGAGAGAACGACAGCGCATCCCGACAATTGGCACGCTACATCAAAGAAGCCGCCGGGACGTATGTACCCAAATTCAAAGTTCAGGTGATTTACCGCCGAGACCGATATCTACGCGGCGGTGACCATATTCCGTTTTTGGAGAATGGCTATGCGGCGGTCCGATTCACAGAGCCGAACGAAAACTATGATCATCAGCACCAAAATGTTCGCACAGTGAATGGTACGGTCTTCGGCGATCTCCCCGAGTTTGTCGACTTTCCTTATATCACACAGGTAGCGAGAGTCAATACTGCCGCATTAGCAAGTATCGCTTCCGCACCAGAAGCTCCCAGACAAACTGGTATAGTTACTGCCCGCCTCACCAATGACACCGATCTCCGCTGGAACCCGTCCACTGAAACCGATATTGCCGGTTACGAGATCGTTTGGCGCGACACCGACGAATCCTATTGGACTCACTCAAAATTTGTCGGTAATGTCACCACCTTCACCATGAAGGGTCTCTCCAAAGACAACTACTTCTTCGGGGTTCGCGCTGTGGATAAACACGGGCACAAAAGCATCGTCTCTTATCCTCGACCAGGGAGATAGATTTATAAGAGTGCCTGACCAATCCAAACGACATTTAGTGCTATGGGACGGGGATTGCGGCATGTGCCGCAATGCCATGAGCTGGCTTAGGCACAAAGATAAATGGCGTCGTTTCGAAACCTGTGCCTACCAAATCGCTCCATCTCCTCCCATGTCTCCGGAATTGGCAATGAATTGCGAAAAAGCTGTCCATGTCGTAAAATCCGATGGCGAGATTTTACGAGCAGGACAGGCGGTCCTATTCATGTTGGGAGAGATCGGTTATTGCCTCTTAGTGACAATTCTGAGATTGCCACCGTTTATCTGGGGCGTAGAGTTGCTCTACAAATTTGTCGCCAGCAATCGCCCTTGGCTCGCCCATATTATGTTCCGCAAAGAATACGCCGACTAAGCGACGAATGGGTGAATGGGAGACCTAGCCGGGGACGATTTTCTTCCGAATCGCTGGTAGTATCCAGTTGCGTTCACGGCTTTTAGATTGATGAACGGGATAACGGTATAGGCTAACGGGTGGAATGGTCGTAAGAAAAATAGGTATAGAAGCTGGTAGAGAACACTGCATTTTGAGAACTATCCCAATTCGGGTGCGTTCTTCCTCGAATCATACCTCAAGTTAGGAGAGTGGGCATCCCGCCCGAACGGAACCAATCTGAACGCAACATCCCCATGTTCCCAGCAACAATGCGGCACTCCGTCATTCCGGTAGAGTCCGCGCAGGCGTACTTCGTGCCTCTCTTAGACGCGAATGCATTCGCCAAGTGCCTATCCTATTCATATCTGGGTTTTCTCCGCTTCTTCGTTTGTCCGGGTGAGAATGTAAGTGCACTGCCGCACCTCAAACACGTCTTCAAACGAGTGCCCCGCC
>CAISOI010000462.1 GCA_903886985.1 uncultured Chthonomonas sp. | reverse complement strand
GTGGCGAAAACTATGCTATTGGTGTAGATTCAGATCAAGACCACATCCGTAAAGGGCATGTTCTTACAAGCATGATGAAGAGTGTTGACCTTGCTGTTTTCGATGCCGTGAAATCGCTGAAGGAAGGTAAATTCGCCGGCGGAACCAAGGTGCTTGGGGTCAAGGAACAAGGGGTTCATCTTAGCCCCATGACATATACCAAAGACAAAGTCCCTGCAACTGTTCTTGCCGAAATTGATAAAGTAACTAAAGCCATTGCCGATGGCAAGATCGTCGTACCTAGCACACAGGATCAGCTTAAGGCATTCAAGTCCCCGACCCTGTAATAACTCTTTAATGACCACGCCACAAACACTTTTGCAATTATGGCGTGGTCAATTTAGTTGTGGTATCCAATCCCCGTGTGCATCAATCAGCTCATTCACTAAAGCGTGAATTTGATCTAGCGTTAGCTCCGTTGACGTGTGCGGGTCTAACATTGCTGCATGATAGACATGCGCGCGCTTTCCGGTCAAACAAGCTTCCACTATCAACGATTGGACATTGACATTAGTCATCATTAATGCTGACAATTGAGGCGGCAGTGCGCCAATGTACGTAGGCTGCACTCCATTTTTGTCCACCAAGCAGGGCACCTCAACGCAACAATCATCCTGAAGACTTGAAATCAATCCGGTATTCGGAACATTTCCGTAAATTACTCGTGGAGTTCCTGTTTCCATGGAGTGGATGATTAGCGATCCATATTCTTCGCTCCGCGTAACCCCCACTGGATCATCCCCCTCGAACTGCTCTTTCATCGCGCCCCACTTCTCGATCTGCTTGATGCAGCGAGAAACATATTCGTCCAGTGGAACGTTAAATCGATCTATCAATTCAGGATGATCACTCTTAATAAAATAGGGCGTGTACTCCGCAAAGTGCTCACTGCTCTCCGTTACAAAATAGCCCAGGCGTTGAAGCATCTCATATCTCACTCGATTCCAGTCTGGGACTCTGCCTCCCTCTAGTACTTTGCGAACTTCTGGATAGAGATCAACTCCGTCGCGTTCAAACCGCAGATAGAACGCCATATGATTGATCCCTGCACACCGAAAGTTGATTTCGGAAATCGGAATGTCAATGTCATCTGCGAGTTGCTTGGCGGTGCCCTGAACACTGTGACAAAGCCCAACAGTGCGAATGGAACTCGCTCTCGAAATTGCCCAGCAGATTGTTGCCATAGGATTTGTATAATTCAAGAACTGGACATCAGGGCATACTTCTTCCATATCTCTACACATTCCAAGAACAACAGGTATCGTACGGAGCGACCGCATGATTCCCCCAATGCCGAGGGTATCAGCTATCGTCTGACGTAATCCATAGCGCTTTGGAATCTCAAAATCAGTAATAGTGCAGGGATCATAACCCCCTACCTGGATCATATTTATGGCGTAGTCTGATCCGTACAGAGCGTCCCTCCGATCCAAATAGGACTTAATGACAGGACTGGCACCGACCGCTTTAGCAACTTTTTTTGCGACTATCTCTGATACTCTCAACCGTTCAACATCAATATCCATGAGCGCTATTTCACATTGCTGTAACTCCGGAAAACTCAGAATGTCCCCGAGTAAGTTCTTTGCAAACACCGTGCTGCCTGCGCCTATCAATGTTATCTTTGCCAAAACGAACCTCCTAATATCTAACTATTTCAACCTAATCGAGTCTAAAATTGAACTTACTCACTCCCTATTCCTGCGTTTTCCAAGGGTAACCGGCATCTCGGTGCGCTATAATAGCTATACAATTTCTGGAGCGAACGATAGATGAAAAAACCGCTTGTAGGTGTGATAATGGGATCAAAGTCCGATTGGGAAACCATGAGCCACGCCGTTGAAACCTTAGAACGTCTCGGAATCCCCTACGAAACTCGCGTAGTTTCTGCTCATCGAACGCCTGACCTTCTATTTCAATACTCAGAGTCTGCTTCGGAACGGGGCCTCGAAATCATTATTGCTGGCGCAGGGGGTGCCGCACACCTACCAGGTATGGTCGCAGCCAAAACCGTACTCCCCGTGTTTGGAGTTCCGATCCAGTCTAAAGCACTTAATGGGATGGACTCTCTTCTCTCCATAGTACAAATGCCCGCCGGAATACCGGTCGGAACATTGGCAATCGGAAGAGCGGGCGCCATCAACGCTGCCCTATTGGCAGCAGCAGTACTTGGCAACCACTATCCAGATATCCGCAATGCTGTCACGGAGTTTAGAAAAAATCAGACTTCCACGGTATTAGAAAATTTTGATCCAAGAGTTGCAGAGTGAAAATAGGCATTCTTGGTGCCGGCCAATTGGGGCGTATGCTTGCACTTTCCGGAATTCCTCTAGGTCATGACTTCCGATTTTGGGATCCCGTAAAAGATTCGCCAGCAAGTGCTCTCGGTGGGCAAATCGAATACGAGTTTAATGACGTATCCGCCGTTTCTGATTTCGCCAGGGAATTAGATGTTATAACCTATGAGTTCGAAAATGTACCCACTGCTCTTGTGGAAGCACTTTCGGTGCATTGTCCCGTTTATCCCCCGATTGAGGCACTCCGAGACTCTCAAGACCGCCTGTTGGAAAAGCAACTCTTCACAGATCTTGGGCATTCAACGGCCCGATTTGCCAACATTGAGACACTCCACGAATTAAAGGTCCAAGTCAATGAATTTGGTCTCCCCTGCATTTTGAAGACCCGTCGCATGGGTTATGATGGTAAGGGTCAAGTCTTTATTAAAACCGAAGCTGACATTCACATGGCATGGAATATGCTGCAGCCCGGATTACCTCTCATTATAGAGAGCTTTGTCGCATTCGAACGAGAACTGAGCATTATTTCGGTTCGATCTACCACCGGAGAAACTGCCTTCTATCCCCTTTTCCAAAATACACACAAAGGTGGAATCCTCCGCACATCTATCTCGCCGGCTCCAGATATCTCACCGCAACTCCAACAGGAGGCTATTGAGATTGCAAGGACTGTTTTGGAACGACTTAATTATGTCGGTGTTCTCGCAATCGAACTATTCGAACACAACGGAGAACTTGTAATAAACGAAATGGCTCCTCGCGTTCACAATTCCGGGCATGGCACCATTGAAGGCAACGTTTGCAGTCAGTTTGAAAATCACATTAGAGCTATCGCGGGCTTGCCACTCGGCTCTACTTCTCCGGCCTCCACTGTGAACACCACCGCGATGTTCAATCTCATTGGGGACATACCAAACATTGCTTCCATCTTAGGACTACCCGGAGTTCATCTACACCTTTACGGCAAATCTCCTCGCCCCGGAAGAAAGGTTGGACATGTGACATTATGCTCAGAAAATGTTACACATTTCCATGACACATCGTCGTCTTTAAGCAAATTGATTCATTAGTCTAAACGTTTGCCTACCTTCAAACTCACAATCAGACCTTACATTCCCGACATATTAAGCTCAAAATCTTTTCAATTTCCACCCAACCTCCTGGAACATCTATCGATAAATGTTATAGATACTATCTCTTGACACTTGACTCTACACATCATTAATGGTACATTAAATGTATTATATTGAGTAACAAGTATAGCAATATGAGTGTAAAGTCGGAATGTGCTGTAACTATCAAATACTACTTAAGCCAAATCGCACAACTGTGTATTGTTTAATAATATTAGGACAAAAATGAATAAGCCAAAAGAAACCCTTATCGCCAGCGCGTTAGTTGCGGCTGCCTTAATCACGATGCCTTACACCGCCACGGGTCAAACTATATACGGCGGATCTAAGCTAATATCTCAAAGTGATCTGCTGAAGATCCAAGTGTGGCAGGGAGGTGGTGTTCTCGACCTCTGGAATGTCTTTAGCCATACGGCAGGTGATGGCTTAACATCCGAGGATTTCCATAATGCCGTACAGCTAGACGGCCCCACAATCACAGTGATATCCGTTGTTGCGGCTTCAGGACTTTCAGCCCAATTGGTGGGTGGATACAATCCGTACGCATGGAATACGTCCCAAACATACAATGTCACGAATGATGACAGCATGAGAACCGCCTACCTTTTTAACCTGACGCAATCGTTCGTTCAGCAGCAGGCGCTTTCAAGTGTCGCCAATAACTACGGCCGCCTTCAAACCTACAACAATGTCAACTACGGACCGACGTTTGGTGGTGGACATGATCTCATGGTAGACGGCAGCCTGAACTCTGGCTACGCTGTTCCGTTTAGCTATATCAGCACAGGCTTAACAAATATCACAGGTTCCATGGGATCGATATCACTCATCTTCGACACTATCGAGGTGTTTGCACTTTCGGATCCGAACGCAAAGTTCTCAGTTCCTGGAGGTGGTGGCGCAACAAATAGTCGTTCGGGCTCCGGGGGCCCCACCCAAATGGATCCGGGCGCAGTTTATGGATCCGTACCGGAACCTACTTCAGTTGTAGCTGCGGCGATAGGTCTTTGTACTATTGGTGTCCCACTGACTATCAGACGTCGACTCAAACAGCCCAAAGGCTGAGATAAAAAGAAGCGAATATGAATTCCCATCCAAACACATAACGGGCCCACAATTGTGGACCCGTTGTTGTTATCAAATTTCCGCTCGTGTTTTGTTTTCGCAACAACTTACCTAATTCAACAATCCCCAGCCCTTGGATTGCAACTGTTTCCAATCGTAAACCTTTGCGGTACCGGAAGCAAGAATGGTCGGACATTTTTCGGACTGTCCTGACGTTACATGGTAGTTACACCATGTAAGAATCGTCTTCTCTGCATTAAGTGATCGACCGTACATAAACTGATTCGAAAAATCTTGGCGCGTGTCAATTCCGCGTGCCTGCGCGGCATTCCAGTTCACCGTATAGTGAACTTCGTAAACGGGGTTACCGCTGCTGTCTTTAGCCTGTTTACCTGTATTGAGCATGAAAGATGATACATCGTAGCTATCATAAGCGTAGAACGGCACAGGTACGGAGTCATAAGAGGGGCGAATGCTGCTAAATGTGAAAGGACCGGTTCCAAATGTCGGTGCTGTCCCACCCAGTAGATTAGACCATGGCGAGGATCCAGGGAGATATCCTACAACCACCTTTTTTCTATCGCGATCGATTGCATTAGGACAATGAAACACCTCTACATCTTTTATATAAGTTTTGTAGAGAAATCCTCTCCGCACAGATGCCATATCGACTACATTAATGGGATTAGGAGGATTCTTAGTGTAATCAGTTTGGGTAGTTACTGGGAGCCGGTAGACATCCTGCGCAGGCGCAAACAACATCTCTGGCCACTTGCCGTTATCCAGAAAGTACTGAGTTGCACCAACGTAGAGCTTGTGAAGGTTCGACATACAGGTCGCCTGACGCGTCCTCTCTTTAGCCTGACCAAAAACGGGGAAAAGAATGGCCGCCAGCAACGCAATGATTGCGATCACTGTCAAAAGTTCGATTAAGGTAAAACCCCGCACTTTGCGCAACGACATCAATGGATCTCCTTGAGGTCGAAATACTCGACCATGGGACAGTCAAACACCCACCATTTGACCTTAAACTTCCGGTATATTCGGGCGATAAGAGAAAAATTCCTCCTGATTTCCCGACAAGACCTGTATGTCTGACTAACGAAGAGAACATTCTGTTCCGTCTGGCAGTAACTATCTCATTAACTGCACCTATTGTGACACACATAACAGCACGAGATACGCTTAAAATGTTATACTTAAAGGCAGGTTGCGCATCTAGTGACTCGAACAGCGCACGGTACTTGTTTTCCAAATTGTTACGTAAGGATAGAACTGCCTAAATGTTTGACAATAATTCAGATCAGAAGCCACATGTTGACGTTGTAGAAGTACGCAACCGGCAGATTGCTGCCGTCCATTCCATCAGTCGGCATCTATCCTCCACTCTGGATCTTGATGATCGATTGCGGGACATTTTGAACGTCTCTTTGAAAGCAGTCCAGGCTTCTGCTGGCACAATCTACGTTCACAAACCTGAAACAAATTCCCTCATATTTCAATTTGTGGTCGGAGACAACGCAGACAAGTTAGTCGGCCGTTCCATGAAAGACAACGAGGGTGTGGTAGGCTCCGTTTTTCATTCCGGCAAGGGACACATCACCAACGAGCCACAACTAACTCCGGACCACAAAACAGATGTTGGCACCATCGTCGGATTTGCGACCAAGTCGATCATGACCGTCCCCCTCAAATTCGAAGAAGGCACGCCAGTCGGCGTCATGCAGGTACTGAACAAACAGGTCGGCGAATTCGATTTTTACGATCTGGAAGTGCTCGAGATCATTGCGTCCATTGCAGCCTCAGCAATTCAGAACGCACGCCTCGCCAAAGAGGCGCAAATGGCAGCCGTCGCACATGCAGTCGGCGATCTTAGCCATGATATTAAAAACAAAATGACCCCTATTTCTCTGGCAGTGGATACCCTTCAACCAACCGTTGAAAAGACACTAAGCGATCTTGACGACATCATTGAGGACGCACCCGCCGACGTTGCGGATAAGATCAGAGCAGCTACAAATTACTTACGAATGGACTACATTGAACAGTTCTCCATGATCCAAGATCAAGTTAAAGAAGTTCAAACATTTACCCAGCGCATTGCCGATGCTCAAAAGGGTGCGATAAGCGAACCACTCATTGAACCGCACGATCTGAACGAGATCATCGATAAGCAGATGAAGTCGCTCGCCCACGTGGCAGAACGAAAGGACATAAACATTGTCCTGAACCTATCCGATATCCCCATTTTCAAACTCGACAAATTCCTTGTAGAGCGCGCAGTATACAACCTTGTTAATAATGCAATCCCAGAAACTCCAGATCACGGGACCATTACAGTAACAACCAAAGCAGTAACGGGAGGCACCTTTCCAGACGGAGAATATGTTTCTATTGAAGTTAGCGACAACGGCCGCGGTATG
>CAISOI010000461.1 GCA_903886985.1 uncultured Chthonomonas sp. | reverse complement strand
CCGAAATTAAAGTAGTCCGAGTTTCTTTTTCTTTAACTCCGACTTGTGGGGATAACTGTCGCTGCCCTTCGCTCCACATGGTTGTAAATCCAACTTTCTCCACGACGACATCCAAGGATATGAACTGGCATCTGCGGCTTTTACGCCGAGAGTCGATAAAAGTGTTGGCAACTATACGACCAATCCACGCTCGAAGAAAACCAACATCTCGAAGCTTCAAGATTCCTTCGTAGATACGGAGTCTGGATTCCGCGGCTATGTCGTCCGCCTCCTCCCAATTACCGCACAGACCATAAGCACGGAGATGAATTACTCTCTCGTACCTCCGAAGCAAGGCGTCAAAGGCGATGTGGTCGTGCCTTTTGATTCGAGCGATCAACTCAACGTCCGAGAGTATTTCTAAATGAGTATGTGTACAAGTGTGTTCGTCATGAAACACTGCCAAATCCGTGCAGCACGGATTCAGCGGATTGCCCAAAGCGTTAATGATAGTCTCCAATTTCCCTAAAAGTGTGCTCCGCATAACGTGATTAAGTGAAATCCTGCATCTTTTAAAGGACCTTTGTAATACTCTAATCACTGTTGTATGCTACTGTATATGGAAGCATCTATTTCAGTGTACAGATTTATTCGTTTTTTGTCAATGATATTGAAAAATATGTTTATAGACGTAGATATTGCTAATAGAGGAAGCATGTGGTATGATACGATTAAGAACAAATCGAGGAGCTATAGATTGATAGTTTCACACTTCGAACAATTGCGCCGTCATAAGTCGTATAAGGAAAAGCGTAACTTGCCTTTGCGCGTGATATCTGATGAAACAGGATTGTCACAAGGCACTATTCTGCGGGTAAAGAACGCAACAATGGCGAGAATTTCGCTATCGACTGTGGAATCCTTATGTCGATATTTTGATGCAAAAAGTCTTAGTGAACTCATTGAGTATGTTCCAGACCAACCGACCGAGTGACTTCAAATCATCTCGAATCGACGCTGAAATAGAGACCAAGACAATGTAGGGTCAAGCTTCAATCGGCAGTTCCAGACGGATGTGCTCTATCCGATTGGTTGCCACAACTGAAATGAGTAATAGATGCCAACAAACTGCCACGCCGCAGTTCGCTCCGCCGCTTTCATTGGCAATTTTCTGCCCCGCAAATGCGGGATCGCCACATTCACCCATGACATTTCCAGCGCAGTTGCCGACCAATTTCCGGATACTAAGTGCGAAGTATTTGCTGTGACCGACAACGGTCAAAGCTATGACTATCCAGAAGCGGTTCGATTCGAGATCCAAGAACAGAGTTCCGACTCATATAGATGTGCGGCGGACTTCCTCAATCTCAACGGGACAGACGTTGTCTGTATCCAACACGAATTTGGTATTTATGGCGGTACGGCTGGCTCTTACATTTTAGATTTCGCTAGAGCTGTACATGCTCCGATTGTTACTACTCTCCACACGATTCTCGAAAATCCGGACCCAATTCAGAACGGTGTTATTCGGGAGTTGACTCGGCTTTCGAGCCGGGTTGTTGTGATGTCTTCCCGCGGAAAAGAACTTCTGTCGTCCGTCTATGACGTCTGTCCTGATAAAATTGACTTGATTCCACATGGAATCCCCGACATGCCGTTTGTCGATACCAGCTTCTATAAGGACAAGATCGAGGTGGAGGGGAAGTTCGTAATTCTCACGTTTGGACTGCTCTCTCCAAACAAGGGCATTGAACATGTGATAGAAGCTTTGCCAGAGATTCTTGCCGATTTCCCTGACGTCGTTTATATTGTTTTGGGGGCTACGCATCCACATATTCTTCGAACGCATGGCGATGCTTATCGGGAGAGTTTGGAGAGACGCGTGAGTGAGTTAGGAATCGAACACGCCGTTATATTTGACAATCGCTTTGTAGAGATCGATGAGCTCAAAGAGTATATCGGTGCTGCGGATATGTACGTCACTCCTTACCTCAATGCCGCACAGATCATCTCAGGAACTTTGGCGTATTCCTTCGGTTGCGGAAAAGCAGTCATCTCCACTCCCTATCTCCATGCGGTTGAACTGCTGGCTGATGATTGCGGAATCATCGTTCCATTTGCCGATTCCGTTGCAATATCTCGCGAAGTGCTCGGCCTCCTGAGAGACGATGCTCGTAGGAATTCTATGCGAAAGAAGGCGTTCCTCATAGGGCGGGAAATGGTCTGGAGTGAAGTCTCAAAGAGGTATATGGAGTCATTTGAAATGGCACGCTTGAGCCGTTCGAAAGCCAATAATGTTAAGCCGCCATCGACCGGTGGAGGTAGGGTTCGCCCATTACCCCCGATGAATCTCGCTCATTTAAGAAGGATGACTGACTCGACGGGGCTCATTCAACATGCACGTTTTTCATTACCGCACTATGCCGAAGGGTATTGTACCGACGATAACGCGCGAGCACTCACGTTTGCGGTTTCACTTCAGGAAGGGAATCACCCTGAAAGCAAAATTGCCTTGAGAGAACTTGTTTCCACCTATGCTTCTTTTCTCGACGCCTCGTTCAATCATTCAAATGGACGCTTTCGTAACTTCATGAGCTACGACCGAAAGTGGATCAATGAGCGAGCAAACGAAGAGGGGGCTGACGATTGTCAGGGGCGTGCTCTGATGGCACTCGGAACCTGTATTACTTCAACTTTTGACAACAATCTTCGGCAATGGGCAGGCGGACTCTTCTCTATTGCTTCGCAAGCAATACTTGAAACTACGTCTTCGAGGGCTTGGGCGCACAGTATTCTGGCAATCGAAGCTTACTTGAGTGTTTTTTCAGGAGATCTACGCATTCAGCAAGTGGGACGTGAATTGGAAGGGCGACTGATCAACGAATTCCATGCCGTGTCCTCTCCAGAGTGGTTATGGTTTGAAAACATTCTTGCCTATGATAATGCGGTAGTTCCGCACGCTTTGATTGTTCGAGGAAAGAACAATCCCGCAGCGCTCAAACTCGGGTTGGAATCGCTCCACTGGCTGGTAAGTCAGCAGACCTCATTGGAAGGCTATTTCCAGCCAATAGGTTCAAATGGGTTTTATCCACGCGGTGGTGTCCGTGCCCAATTCGACCAACAACCACTTGAAGCACAGGGAATGGTGGGGGCGAGTATTGCTGCATTTCGAGCCACCGGTGACCCCTATTGGCGGGACCAGGCCCAACTTGCGTTCGACTGGTTCTATGGCAAGAATGACATTGGTGCCGTGATGGTCGACCCGATCAGCGGCGGATGTCACGACGGTCTTCGAATGGATCGTGTAAATAGAAATGAGGGCGCTGAATCCATCCTTTCTTACCTGACAGCGCGCTTTGACATGGAAGATATTGAATTGTCAGAAGTCAACTTCAATAAACTAATTCCAAATACCGTCATGACTTCCGGTCTGAATGAACCAAATCATGTGGGTTCGGGAGCAGCCAGAAATGGGTTCTCCGCGCATCCGCCGAGCAAAGATATTGTAGTAGTGGTTTCGAACACTGGCAAATCATGAGGGTTCAACGAACCGGCATTCTTTTGAAGCCAGACAACAGGCGCGTTTTGCTTCGACCTTTTGAGCCGAACACCGAAGCGCGTATGCATCAGATAATTTCTCGGATAATGTTGCTAACTGATGACGAGGTACAGGATCTTCTCAACAAGATCTTGGTGGATTTTGAGCACCGCCATAGAAAGTATCGTGCCTTCCTATTAGTTCGGTATATGCAGATTCGGGCACATTTTAAGAACTGCAAGGGCAGTCTCAATGAGAATCACAAACTTTTGATTGGAGCCTATTTCTCTCAGGAGTATGCAGTTGAGTCAGCGGCACTATTCAATCCATCCATTGTCTGGCACCCAGATCAATCTGGAATTGATGTCGGATCCCGCCGTTTTATTCTCAGTATGCGGGCGACGGGTGAAGGGCACATCTCGTCTATCTGTTTTAGAACGGGCATCGTTGACTCAGAGAACCAGATTCATCTCGACGAGTCAGGGCGATACGTTGCAGCTGGGATG
>CAISOI010000460.1 GCA_903886985.1 uncultured Chthonomonas sp. | reverse complement strand
TGGTCTATCCGTTCCTCTAGATGATTTCCACGTCGATCACTGGCGCAACTGACTACAACGAATTCCGAGTGGTACCCCGTTACGTTCTGGATAATGATGCGCTGTTTGCCAAAGTGATAGATGAAAAGTACGCTGGTGACATCGATCTTATTAACTCCTATTATCGGAGCTCGTTTGGAAAGTCGGACAAGATTGTCTTGCCCACAGCGGAAGATGTCGCCGCCAATGAACCGGTAGTTGCGCTGTGGAAGAAATTTGAGCCAACAGTAGATGTGCGGTTTCGAACCGTTGCGTATCGTGACAACGGTACACATCCCGGAAAGGCTGTAACTCAGTACAGGAATCACTTGAGAGAGAGATTTCATGATGATATTCGTGCTATGAATAAAGAGTTTACAGAAGAGAATGAGAACTTTGAGCGTGTCTCGATGCCTCAGGAAAGACCCAATCGTCGATCCTGGGCTCCAGATATGAGCGCAAAAATGGTCGACTTCGTACGTTGGAAACGTTCGCTTCACTCAGATATGAGGCCCGTTTATAGTATCGATTCTCTTTTCGGTAAATATCTCAAAGAGGAAGCGGGATATGGGGGTATTCTCCGCGAAGTCTGTGAAGTCTGGGGGCCGGCAAAGGGGTTTGGTGACTTTGTGTTACCAGATTCTCTTTCTGAAATCGGTTCACAACAGCCAAAGCGGCTGCATGATTGGGAGATCTTCGTACGAGAGAAACTGCCGTTTCGGTATATTGCAGTTAAGACGAGTGCCAGAGATGGATACATTCAGTTCCTTGAAAAGAAATACCATTCAATTGCGAAATACAATACCGCTTATTCCCGCAACCTGAGCCGTTTTGATGAGATATCCCTGCCGTCAGCCATTCCCAGTGAAGGAGCTTTGAATGTTGATTGGGGAGAGTTTCTAAAACAGGTTCCTCTTGATAAAATAACGCTGAACACGCCGGACAGTAAGTTCCGCACCTTTGTTAAAAGGAATGCGGCGACAGCAAAGTATGTAGTGCCGGTGCATATTCCAAGCTATTACACAGATGCACAAACGGTAATTTCAAACTCCTCAAGTATAAGACGGTTTTACTTCGGACGGAATTACAGCATCGTTCTGGGATACATATTGCTTCACGGTAGATCACTCGTAGTGACCGTTATCTATTGTGCACTGGTGGTTTTGATCACACTCATCGTGAATCCACTCTGTGCGTATGCATTGTCGCGATACTCTCTATCCTATGCTCACAGTGTTATGCTCTTTATGCTTGCAACCATGGCTTTTCCCGCCGAAGTGGCGATGATACCGAATTTCCTCTTGTTAAAACAGCTGGGATTGCTGAATACGTTTTGGGCGTTGGTCTTGCCCGGTGCCGCGAATGGCTTTTCCATATTCTTGTTGAAAGGTTTCTTCGACAGCCTCCCGAAAGAACTTTATGAAGCCGGAATACTTGACGGTGCGTCTGAAAGTCGGATGTTTCTGAATTTGACGATTCCGCTTTCGCGACCCATTTTCGCAGTTATTGCACTTCAGGCGTTCACTGGGGCTTATGGCGCTTTTATGTTTGCACTGGTTGTTTGCCAGAATCCGAGAATGTGGACTTTGATGGTTTGGCTCTATGAGTTGCAGTCCGACCATCCAATTTACGTGATGATGGCAGGACTGGCGGTAGCGGCAATTCCGACATTGATCATATTCATATTTGCACAGAACATAATTATGCGTGGAATCATTTTGCCGCAAGAGAAGTAGTACGACAAAAGAATGCTGCCCAATTGTCATTGACTTGAGTCAACGCATCATGCTAACCTGACCGTATACTCTTTATCAAGAAAATGGTTTCAAATGGAGAAATATTCATGTCGGATCTCACGACGGTTCGCTGGGGGATACTCGGCGCAGGCAGCATAGCCAAAAAGTTTACTGCTGGTGTGCAGGTACTCACGGACGCGAAGGTTGTCGCTGTTGGTTCGCGATCGCAGGCAAAGGCTGACGAATTCGCTAATGAATTTGACATTCCCAATCGTCACGCTACGTACGAAGCTCTGGTATCTGATCCAGAAGTTGATATTATCTATGTTGCAACTCCACACCCTATGCATCGCGAACACAGCTTACTGGCACTAAATGCGGGAAAACCGGTCCTTAGTGAGAAACCGTTTACGGTGAATTTGAAGCAAGCCCAAGAAGTTGTTGCAGTGGCACGAGATAAAAAACTTTTCCTCATGGAAGGAATGTGGACCCGATTTTTCCCCATCATGTTCAAGGTAAGAGACTTATTGGCAGACGGTGCAATCGGCGAGCCGCGAATGCTTCAAGCTGACTTCGGATTCCGAACGGGAATCGAGCCATCTGGCAGATTGTTTGATCCGGCACTTGCGGGAGGCGCCCTGCTCGACGTTGGAATTTACCCATTGTCGCTCTCCTACATGGTATTTGGTCAGCCAGATCGAATCTCAGGAGTAGCAACAATCGGAGAGACGAGAGTCGACGAGCAGTCTGCAGCAGTGCTTGGATATCCAGGTGGGCAGATATCGATCGTAAGTCAAGCTGTGCGGACCAACACGGAACACGCAGCACGTATTTACGGAACCCACGGCAACATTGTTATTCATTCGCCATGGTGGAAGCCAGAGCGTATGACTGTCACAGGGCCCGGCGGATCCGTGGAAGAATTGTATCACCCTGTTGAGAGTTCCGGCTTTCAATATGAAGCCCAACATGTTGGAGAATGTCTACGGGCCGGAAAATTGGAAAGTGATGTTATGCCGCTTGATCAAACCCTGCAAATTATGTCTTCGTTGGACACTCTGCGGGCAAAATGGGGACTTTCGTACCCGATGGAGTAGACGCATTTGCGCTTTCTGAATCCTCTAAATCTAATTTGGGTTGCACCGTTGGCGGGGCTGGTCGTTTTGATGTATATCCTAAAGCTCCGTCGGAAAGACGTGACTGTCTCGTCAACGTTTTTGTGGGCGCAGGTTATCCGGGACGTACAGGCAAACTCTCCGTTCCAAAAGCTCCGAAAGAACCTGTTGATGTATCTGCAGCTTCTGGCAGTTCTGCTGTTGGTTCTGGCGGTGTCAAGACCGTTCTGGCAAGGCAAGGGATTGGGAGGGCGCTCCGTCGTCGTGATTGTGGACGCTTCTGCTTCCATGCTCGCGACCGACACCGGTAAGTCGCGACTTGAAGTTGCAAAACAGGAAGCGCGTAAAATTGTAAATGAGATGCGCCCTGAAGACCAATTGATGATTCTTTCTGCCGCCGCGCGTCCTGATGCACTCTCAGGGTTTACGGGAGACAAGAGCGAACTCTATCGCAAGATTGATAGTATAAAGGCACGGGAGACCATTACCAATATGCGAGACGCGGTCAATCTCGGTGCTGCCCTCGTATCTTCTCGCGATAGTTCACAACTAGATATCGTCACCGACGGAGCTTTCCCGCCAATTACAAGTGTGGACCTCGGCAAGACGCGAGTTGTATTTCACCCGATTGGAGTAGCTGGACATAACGTTGGAATTGTTGCAGTGGACTACCGGCGGTCTCTGACTGGTGAGAAGACTGTCCAAGCCTTCGTCACAGTTCGAAATTTTGATACAAAACCTCGGACGTTCAATGTGGAGTTATTACACGGGAAACAGACTGTTGACGCACACGAAGTCACACTTGCCCCTAGCGCGGAAAATCCTGACATTTTTGATTTGCCGGAACCCACTGAGTCATTCGGATTAACGGTGAAGATTGACGTTAGGGATGATCTATCTGTTGATAATCAGGCAGCAATGGTTATCAATCCAAGGAAACCAGTTCGTACTTTGCTGGTAAGTGAGGGCAACGTATTTCTGAAGAACGGCATTGAAGTTGACCCAAACGTAACTCTAAAAGCGATAGGTCCGAAGGAGTATAAGTCCGGCGAAGGATATGATGTTGTCGTTTTCGACGGGTTTGCACCTGCAAAATTGCCGGACGGCAACTACATGTTTGTAAACTGCACCAGTGACCAATCCCCAGCGCAGCTGCAGGAAGAGACAGCGAACCAGACGATCATTGATCCTAACAGAACACATCCAGTTATGCGTTATGTTGATTTTGGCAATCTCCATTGGACCTCCATGAGGTCAGGCAAAGTGAGTGCATGGGGACAGGAGTTGGCGGGCTCTGAAAATGGTTCTGCAATCGTGGTGGGTGAAAAGGGAAAGACGCGCTCACTGTGGACAGGCTTCAATTTGGATGTTGCGCACGGTCAATTTCCGTTGTCGGTATTCTATCCTATCTTTTTGTCCAATGCAGTTCGTTGGTTGGCGCATTCTGATGACGATGCAAGCTCCCAAATTCATACGGGACAGGCGATCTCGCTGGATATTCCGGCGACTGTTGGCAATGTCACGATTACTAAGCCTGACGGACAGAAACGTGAGTTCACGGTCATGCAGCGAGGCGGGGTTGTTTTTGATGACACAGATCAGATTGGGATTTATGATGTGTCGGGTCCCAATTTCAAACATCTGTTTGCTGCAAATCTGGCGGATTATACGGAATCCGACATAACTCCGAAGAAAGCCCCAGACATGGGCGTTAATCCCACTACGAAGATGGGGCATGAAGTCAAGGTTGTCCGAGAACTATGGCCGTGGTTAGCTGCGTTGTTGCTCATATTGATTGGGTTTGAGTGGTACGCGTTCCATCGTCGTATCTTCGTGACTAACTAGCTCGTGCCTATTCTAAGTCAAAAAGACTGACTCCTCAATATTGGGGAGGCAGTCTTTTTGTTATCGGTTCCGGATTCGGTTGAAACTATGCTGCCATAACGATTGCTGCGAAATCCGACGCGCTCAAGCTCGCTCCCCCAACTAATGCTCCATCTATGTTTGGTCGCGAGAGAAGATCCGCAGCATTATTTGGCTTTACGCTTCCACCATACTGAATACGCACTGTTTCGCCGGTGGCTGAGTCAAACAATTTTGCGACAGTTGAGCGAATAACCCCACATACTCGGTCCGCTTCATCGGCATCGCAAACTTCGCCTGTACCAATCGCCCAAACAGGTTCATAAGCAAAAACGATTTTGCAGGTTTCTTCGGAAGGAATCGTTTCAAGAGCAACCGTGAGTTGTTCTTCAACTACTCTGTCTGTCACGCCTGCGTTACGCTCGTCGATAGTTTCTCCAACGCACACGATAGGCACAAGTCCAGCAGTAAGGGCGGCAATGGTTTTACGGTTGATGGTTGAGTCCGACTCACCAAAATAGGAGAGTATCTCAGGAGTGAAATCTGGCTCTGGTACGCCGAAACGCCCTCGAGCTTCAGAATGTCCTAAAATTACATACTCCGCTCCAACATCTTTCAGCATCGAAGAAGAGATCTGACCCGTGTAGGCGCCCTTATCTTTCCAAAACATGTTCTGCGCACCAAGTTTGATGCCTGAATCTTTGAGGGCTGAAGAAGCGGTGTAGAGAGCAGTAAAAGTAGGGCAGACTACAACATCAGCTGCGAAATCTCCTGAGAGCGCGGCGCGAATTTCATTGATCAACTCAACCGCTTCTGCGGTTGTTTTGTGCATCTTCCAATTTCCAGCGATTATCTTATGCCGCATGTCGGCGATTTCTCCTAAGCAAGTTCCCAGTAATCAGCACTGCGCAACAGGAAGTCGCGCACGTCTGCATATTCTGTAGGTGGTACATTTCGTACGACTGCAGGAGTATCGGGAGCAGAATGCTCCTTGAGTGCCTGCAAATAGGACGCATAGTCCAGTGCTCCCATCCCGGGGCCAGGCATACCGGGATCTCCGTCCGGAGGCATAATGCAATCTTTCAGGTGTACAACGCCAGAAAGCGGGCCAAGTGCGCTTACAATATTGACTGCTTCTCGGTCCTTATCGGAATACCGCTCCGGAGTTATGAAATTCGTTGCGTCCAGAACATATCGGACTCGTTCTGCAACTGCTTCAGGCAACGAGTTGTGAAACTCTATTGCCTTTTCTTCGTTTGGCAGTACGTGACCGTGATACAACTCAATACAGAGATAGTAGTGTCGAGCGCGCGTGTTTGCGACCACCCCAATCAAAAAATCCCGCAAAATCGCTTCGTTCGATTCGGTGGCATTCTCTTCGTGGGATTCGGAAACGTGGGATGCAAGTGTTCCGCTATAGAAGACAACTTTGCGCGCACCAAGAATGTCCAGAGCATGTAGCACCACATCGAGATCCGCCGCAGTCGTGCCCATGCAGGAGGGATCGTCGGGTTTCAAGGGGTTAACATAGCAACCGATTGCGACTGCGCGCATTCCTCGGTCCACCAGTGCATCTGCTATTTGAACCAATTCCGCTCTTGTAACACCCGTTTGCAGTAGATTCAGCTGGCAAATAGAATATCCAGCTTCTCTTGCATGATCTAGTTTTGCTGTGATGTCTTCCGGCTTTTTACCCGCCAGCATGATACCCAGTTTCACATTGTCCTCCGAAGATTCGAGTGCCGTTTAACATCAATACACTAGTTTTCAATCAGTCACATAATGACACAAAAAGTAACCGACGGTCAAAGAGACCATCGGTTACTAGGTTCCATAGAAGTCATTGCCAACTTAATAATTGAGATGTAGCTTTGCGTATGTTGAGTTTTATCCGGTTACTATTGTAGGCTTAACAGTGATTGTGACGTTTCCTTTGAG
>CAISOI010000459.1 GCA_903886985.1 uncultured Chthonomonas sp. | reverse complement strand
GGATACACATCAACTGCCAGTCGAACACCACCACAGTTGCCGATGGAGTTCTGATTTGCGGCCTATGATGACACTGCCGTACTTTCAAATCTAGGCGGAATGTGGTGTGGCCCCGAAGTACTAAACCACCATCTTGCCAATAATTGCGACCCTGAAGGCAATTTTCAGGGGGGTGGGGATAATTGTGCCATATGATTGTGGTTAGTATGAATTGCAATGACGGAATTGTCTAAAAGACAAATGCGGTGACATGAAGTATCTTCCAATTCTCCCTTTCATTTGTATGGCATGTCTGTCCGTTTGGCTAGTCATGCGGCCCTCGACAGCGCAGATGTTGGCGAAGGAGATTCCACCCATATCTCGTTCGCTCGACATCCTAATGCCAACCGTTGGGACCCCAATTCACCTTCCTTACAAGGATATCTTTGGCAGACCTATTGGGAATATTGATGGGCGCGTTGTAGTCTCAATGCCGTCCTGCCAAGGCTGTACGAAGAACCACCTGAATTGGGAGACTCTCAGGAACCTGTCGCCGTTGCCGGTCGTGCTGGTGTTCAATGAGACGCCGGGGAAAGACTTTCCGCAAATTCAATCTCAGCGTTTTCGAATATTGGTTGAAGGCAAGGTTCCTGTCTTGCCGGTACGGCTCCACGATTTCGGACCCAACTGTGTTTGGCTCAACAAGAGCGGCAGAGTTGTTCGATCGCAGTCGACATTTGCCCTAGACGGTGCGACCAAGGCTAAGGTGAAGGCATGAGAAAGCGGGCTGGCTTCACTCTTCTCGAAGTGATCTACTGTATTGCGATAATTGCAATTATTTCCGCGATTATGACGCCGGTCTTCCGCTCGGCAAAGCACTCGGCACAAATTACTGCGAGTATTTCAAATCTCCACCAAATGCATATTGCGTTACTGCTTTACCAAGGCAACCAGGGATCTGGAGGGCAATATAACTCTTTAGCTTCGATGGGCTTACCCGCTGATTTTGAGCAGGGATACGACCTGATTCGCGAGTTATCACTGTATAAGTCACCCTGTGGACTTAACCCTAGCTGGTCCAAGGAGCCGGTACAAATTGAATACGAATATTTTGCGATGACAAGCGATACCCCACCGGATGAAGCTATTCGGAAGTTTCAAGAAAACACGGTGATGTTCACCGATATGAATTGCGCTGATCACGGTGATCCTCTACACAGCGATTTTCTGCCTCACCGAGGTCTGGGCGTTCAGTTATCAGGAACGCTTTTGAACCTCAACCGACCGGGCGACTATCTGGAACAGAGATGGTGGTCCAACAACACAATACAATAGTTTCTACAGGAGAAATAAAATGAATCGAAGTTTGTTAGTTCTCGCTTCTATGGTAATTGGGCTTACTGTCGCATGGTCTGACATAGGTAATCAGCCATGTCCACCTCAGGGTACAACTTGCCCGTGCGGAAAGGCTGATCGCATTAATAGCATCTGGTGGTGCTGTCACACGGGGAGTGATGGAGGTTGCACGAACTACAAACTTGAGAAATGGCACTGTGTAGCGTGCCCGGACAACCCAACCCAAGTAGCAACTGCATTCTACGTGACGTCCACTTACAACGGGACATCACCGGGTTGCGATCCTTCTGCGCCGGGTTCGTGCTTTCCGTAGGCTGACCGGATCATGGGGAAGATGGATTTGAGTTTGCTGAGATGGAGAACCGTCCTAGTGGCGGCAGGTTCCATTGGGATTTGCGGTTGGATCGCCTTTGCGTTGTTACCTCAGCCATCTGTTGCAGAAGTTGGAGACATAAGT
>CAISOI010000458.1 GCA_903886985.1 uncultured Chthonomonas sp. | reverse complement strand
GTCTCTGTGACTTGAGGTTCTGAACCTGCTTTGACAGGTCCAATTGTCAGCTTGCGCAAGAGGTGATCAGTTTTCCCAAACGAAAATGTGTAAGCTGATTCTCTTTCACCTGTCCCAAGTACTGCTTGAATAACATCGCAGGAATCTGTCCCGACATTCGCATCGGCTAGTTTCTTTAAGGAAGTGGGCTTGCCAGGGATAATCTGGGACTCCGCTTTCGCACTGGTCAACAGAATTGGGAGTAGACCAACTCCTGTTCCACCATTTTGGGCTAAACCGTTGATGGATGCTGAAAAGTCAGCAGAAGGTCCCTTGACAAATTTCTTGGCGTCCTTCGAACTATCCACATAGAGACTTTTACCATCGACTACATAGTGCTTGGTCTCGTCTCCACGTACGATGGTCGCATTAACCATATTCGGCTTCTTAAGCACGATCTTTGTAACGGACTTGAAAGTTGCACCCTGATTCATCTCTAGAGTAAATGACGCAGATTGAAGATTGCGATAGGATGTCGCAACCTGTCCCAACAGAGAAGTAACTTCTGCATCTGGCGCTTGAGCGAATGCAGATATTGACGGTGTTAGGCTCAAAGCCACCGAAGCAGCGAGCAAGTAAGTTGAAGTTTTCATAAAATTAATTTTACCGCAAACAATTGCTACATTGATAACGTGTTCTGCAAACTTGAATGAATGTACCAAAAATTTGACTCGGATATACTATTTTGAATCGTCAAAAGTGGAAAGACAGTCCTGCACCGGTACCACCTGATGGATTGATAACTGGAAACAGCAATAGACCACGCTTTGAATTTAGTTCCAATTTGGCGGTTGCATAACCAAGAGCTGCGCCAGCAAGGACGTCGTGTACATAGTGGACGTGTAAAGCAACCCGAGAGCCACCAATGAGCGCTGCTCCGCCATACCAGATAAATGCCTGCTTTGGATGATAGACGCTCTCCACTGTCGCAACCGCAAATGCCGCGGTTGCATGACCGCTCGGAAAGCTGTCGGCAGTACCACTGCCCGGTCTTCGCTCCCGCACAATCAATTTCAATCCCTCCGAAAGAGCAGCGCTCGTTAACATTGCATCAGCCGACCGCAAAGTGCGATTCCTGCCATCCTCTTCTCGAGTAATTGCCGGTAAGAAGACCCCTGCTGCCAGAAATATCTGGTTGCCGGAACCGGATAAGAAACCAGCAAGCTTGTGCTGAGGTGTTTCTGCCCCAGCTTGGAAACTTAGATTTAGCAAGATAATTGCAATGATGGACATTAATATAAATCTTTTCAACGAGATAACGTTTCTCCAATCATGTTATGATTTGCGTCAGTTTGACAACTCAAAACTTTGGTTCTCTACCCTGTGCCTGACGAATGAGAGTAATTCTGCCCAGATGGTAAGCATCATGATAAATGTGATGCGGAATGCGACTGACATCACAATTCTCATCTAGAATTGCGTTAACCACGCTGTCATGAGAGAATTTCAATTCTCTTAAAAGGTCTGCCCATGCCTCTTCGGAGACTTCTTCTGGTTCCTTGAACTCCTCGCTTTGGATGAACTCTGCGGTAAAGTTTGGCTTCCGAGCGATGTGATTTAAAGTTGCATTTCGCCAGAATATGACGTGAACTACTTCCTGCCAGATCGAATGTACAAAGGGATGGGTCTTGGTTGCTGCATCAATTGCAGATAAGTCCGCGAGACTGTCCTGCCATGAGGGTACCCAGTTGCCTTCCGCCCAACTCTCATTCCAGAGTTTGAGCATGTAATTTCGTTCCACTATTTGAACTCCTTTATTAACTCATTTAACACAATCTTTGCCTGTGCAAGCGCACTACCGCGGTGGCTGATGGCGTGCTTCACCGATGGTGGTAATTCAGCCATATGTTGTTGGAGCGCGTCGACAACCACTAAGGGGTCGTATCCAAATCCGTAGTTGCCCTTCATCTCATAGCCAATATGTCCTTCACACACACCTGATACTTGAAACGTCCGGTTTTCAGGAGTGCAGATAGTCACCAAACATTGAAATCTACAAGTTCGTTTTTCGTATGGGACATCTTTCATCAATTCAAGGATGCGGGCCATCTTTTCTGGAAAGTCTACATTCTCACCTAAGAAACGCTTGGAATAGACCCCGGGCTGCCCATCAAGAAAATCAATGCAAAGCCCACCATCATCCGCAATACAGACCTTTCCAGTTGCACTGGCAGCTGAACGGGCCTTTATTTCAGAGTTCTCTGCAAAAGTAGTTCCGGTCTCTTCGACATCCTGATCGGCTTCGGGGAACTCCGCCAGTGTCCTAATGTTCCATCCAGCATCCCCCAGAATTGTCTGCATCTCAATTCCCTTTTTGGGATTTGAAGTAGCAACTACAAGATCAAGTTTTTCAGACAATGAGTATCCTTCCGTAAAAACGAACGCTCCTCTGAACCGAGTTCAAGGAGCGCTCTAAATTTCACTTCAAACAAACGATCTTACCTACTCGGATACAATGTTCTGCCAACACTTATCCACCGTATGACGTGTCCGTACGATTTTTGGCAACATAAATTCAGTATTCAATGCCGTATCCAAGTCCTCTTGAAGAAACAGCACGTCAAAGTCCTCGACAGGATTATTCCCGGATATGCCTCCTAGCAACGGCTCATCCTTTATAGCAATGGTTAGTTCACTTCTCACTTCATTGTAATGGCTCTTAAACCACTCTTTATGATCGCTATAAGTTGAACGCATACGATCTGTAACTTCAACCTGTGCCGACCAGCAAAGCAGGTCTACAAGCGATTCGTATCGATTGGTAAAATCTCGCAGCAACATATGAATTGGCTTCTTCAAAGTGAATAGAATTTCGCATTACAACAGAGGACCGTCTACTACGGGTAGGACTAAGACTTTTGCTGAACAAAGTTGACTTGCAAATTGCTGACGAGTGCTTTAAGCTCTCGCTGAGTGCTCTCATCCAACTCACTTTCGACTTTAGATGCAAGGAAGGCTACACAATCAATTGCGATACGAGCTTTATCCAAATCTTTTTCGATTGCACCGGTTGCAGGGTTGGAAATAAATCCCATTGCAATCCATGCACCTTGATTCAAAATGTCTATAGACATAAGCAGTCTATCCCGCATTGAAAGATTGGGCAGATTCTTAAGTGGGTCACCTTCAAAGGAGTCTTCGGGTACAGCAAGGTCTGTTTCAACAGTCTCGATGTTCGGCTCCGAAGAGCTCTCGGTTTCCTGCTGTTTGTCCTTTACTTCGAAACCAGCTTGTGCTTCGCCCATGTACAAATCCTTGAACTCTTTGTGAAGATCTCGGGTAACTTCCGGATCACATATTTAGATTATGACATAACGGTTTGGGCAATCTGTACTGGTTCTGTCAGGAGATTTCAAATGAATTTCGCCCGTCTTGAATCGAAACGGGTCCTCGCAAAATTTGCGAAGACCCGTTACTAAACTACTGCAATTTTTATCAGCAGACTATTTAGCAGCACCGATCTTGAACACTTTGGTTCCACAGGTTGAACAAGTTCCAGATGTCGCTGGCTTGCCGTTTTTCATCGTTATCGCAGTGGGATTAACAATCTCTTTCTTTGCTTTGCACTTCACGCAATATGCTTCCATAGTACATTCACCCCTTTCGTGGCTTAGATAATATCTTACTGTTCATTCGGTAGCGCATCGGGAATTCCTCCTTGCAGCGAGCAATTCATCGAAATTCCTTGGAAAACAACCTCATCCTCTTATCTGCTATCTCTCATACATCAGATACTTCAGACGAGACTTCATGAATTCACGAAGTCCTTTCCCCCATGCCATTTCGAGATCATTATAGCTCGTTCCTTCCTGAATCATGCGGAAAATAGAACGATTTACGAGAAGTCTTTTGAACTTCTCGATTTGCCACCGATCTGGATAGAGTGTTCGGAGGGCAATCGCGATCTCAAAACCAGTCCGGATAGGCTTGTAATGATCTCTTTGGGTAACAATTATGTTCACCCCATGGCAGACTTCTCCGTGAAATACGCTCGATTTCGGAGTGAAGCGAACAGGAACAAATCTGACACCGGGCAACTCCAAACCATTTAGATGGGCCGCTAACTCCACGGCCTTTAGCCACGGCGCGCCAATCATTTCAAACGGAGTATCCGTGCCCCTTCCTACTGATAGGTTTGTTGTCTCGAGTAGTCCTATCCCCGGGTAGAGCAGTGCTTGGGTCAGGCTCCGCATATTCGGGGAAGGGTTGATCCAGGTCAGACCGGTTTGATCCCAAAAGTCTCGACGGTGCCATCCCACGCAGGGCACAACGGTCAATGACAGTCCAAGTTTCTTTTCGGCATTGAACATTTTGGCGAGCTCGCCGACAGTCATTCCATGCCTGACCGGAAGCGGATACCATGCAATGAACGAGAGAGTGTCTGCATCGGCAATGGGCCCGTCAACGTCAATTCCATTGATCGGGTTTGGGCGGTCCAATACGAAGAACTTCAGTTTCGCAGCAGCGGCCGCTTCCATCGCATTGCCGAGTGTGGAGATGTACGTATAGAACCGGCACCCGACATCCTGAATATCGAACACGAGTGCATCCAGACCGATAAGATCCTCTGGACGCGGCTTCATCGTTTCACCGTATAAGCTGTGGACCGCCAACCCTGTGGCTAGGTCGATGCTGTCCCCTACTTTCTCGTCCACTTCTCCACGAATACCATGCTCAGGACTAAATAGTGCCTGAAGCTTTACTCCCTTAGCATTGTGGAGCACATCGATCGTCGTACGCAAATCGCGTGTCAGACCCGTGTGGTTGGTGATTAGCCCGATGCGCAAGCCAACGAGTTCGCGGAAGTTAGTCTCTTCCAAACGATCTATGCCTGTCTTAACTTGTGATGGCGGAATCAGCATGGTCAGATTTCCAGAATGTACGGAAGTAAACTACAAGAAACGGTAAATGGGATGCCCGGCAACCTCGGTGTACTGGCAGGTAGAGCAATAGTGCGCAGGCAAATTGGGTATGAGCAGATGCCAAGAATTTGCGAAGTACCTGTCGATGACATTGTGACCGAACCAGTCCTTGCGGAAATTGGGGATGTCGTTGCAGGTGAATTTTGCTCCACCGTCTTGGTCCTTACGCATCTCAATATATCCTGCGAGGAGAACTACGGAGCAATGGGGACACCAATGTTCTAAATTCTCCTCGGAGAGTTTTTGAATGAAGATTTCATCCACGGCAACTCCCCAGATGAACAGCCGCTTGCACTTCCCACAAGATCGGGATCGGATGGTCGCCCCGGGAAGAAAGACCGATCGATTGCCGAGCATCTTCGAGAGAAACTTCTTGCCGAACCAATCGTTGTGGGAATTTGGTTTTTGTTGACCGACAAAAAGCAGACCGTGACCGATCGGGTGGTCCTTGTCTGCATGTTTCCGTTTGCCCTGAACTTCTCCGGCATAGACAGTATTCGCACAGAATGGACAATCCACAGGATATTCCAAAGAGCGTTGTAACTCTACACGGAGAATTGCTTGCAGATCGCCGCCTTCCATTGTCCGAGGAACACCGGTACATCGGAACGTGCTGCATCTGCCATTTCTCTCCCAACATTCATCATGGTGGGGTGCGTAACATCGATCGCACAAAGAAACCCGATCATCAATTGCTATTGGTTTCTGGCAGTAGATACACATTTTGCCTACAGAACTCATTGCATGTTTTCCCTACTTTTCAAAACGTTGAAAAGGTTATCGGCGTATTGCATCAAAATTGCTTTGCGACCACGCAGCTTTTCCGACATCTCAATATAACTTTCCAGAGCCTGCCTAGGTTCAAGAGATTCTGTGAGAGACTTGCTGCGGGTGGTTTGATTACGTTTGATGTTTCGCCTGATTGCTACCAGCATATAGGCGGAACTCAGTGCGTCTCGGATTGCCTTCTCGCTGATCAATGGCTGTACGGCAGCATCGATGTGATAGGTTAATCGCACAATTGCATTCTCGAGAGGTTTGCGG
>CAISOI010000457.1 GCA_903886985.1 uncultured Chthonomonas sp. | reverse complement strand
TTGCACGGCATCAATGGAGATGATCGTGAAATGAGTCCTCTTCAGATGTTCAGTGGCAAATACGAAGCCCTATCTTAACTTTAGTTCTGCTTCGTTGCTAGCCATTTCAAACGTGACATATTGCCGCCCCGTCCTGATTAATCTGACTGACTTCAACTTAATTTTAGCCAACGTCAACTCGTCGATGTGGATTGCGTTTGTCTCTTGGCAGATATTGGAAATTTATCCACATTGTGAATGGGAGGGGCTTAATGATGTCTGAAACAACTAATGGAACAAAGCTTAGAATTGTAATAGCGGATGATGAGCCTATCATCCGATTAGACCTCAAGAATATGTTGGGCGCATTGGGTTATGATGTTGTGGGTGAGGCTGGCGATGGTCAGAAAGCAGTCGATACAGTTCGAAATCTTGCCCCCGATCTCGTGATCCTCGATATCAAGATGCCAAATATGGACGGGATTGAAGCAGCAAAGTTGATTAGTGAAGAGAAACTAGCTCCTATTCTTTTTTTAACGGCTTACAGCGATTTGGACCTTGTCAGTCGCGCGAAGGAAGCGGGAGTCTACTCTTACCTGGTGAAGCCGTTCAAAGAGGCAGATCTACTGCCAGCCATCGAGATCGCAATGAGCCGATGGGAAGAACTTCAGGAGTTGGATAAGCACGCAAAAGACCTTGAAGACAAACTTGAAACGCGCAAGGCTGTCGACCGCGCCAAGGGTATCTTGATGGATCAGTATAATTTGAAGGAGCAAGAAGCATTTCGTCGAATTCAGGTTCAGTCTATGAATACTCGTAAGAGTATGCGTGAAATTGCCGAAGCGATCATTATCGCTCACAACATTTAAGGCAAGGTAATAACCAATGCCAGATTCTGGAAATCAGAGTAGGTTGGAGATCATTCGGCGCCACAGTGACAATCCTGACATTGCTGTACTTCTTCAGGAATTAGACACGGTGAATCGGACCCTGCATGAAACACAACTTCATGTAGAGTCACTAAAATCGGAAATCGAAGAGAAGTCAGGCGAGATTGATGCGCTCAAACGTGTTGGTGAAGCAACTGGCTCTGCATTGGACCTCGAAGAGATGTTGAAGATCGCAGCAGGAGTCGCTACCGAGATGACCGGCACGGACTCCTGTCAGGTCTATATTTTTGACAAGACTAGGCAAGCTTTGGTTTTGCGTGCTGCAGATGAATCAGCAGAAAATATGATTGGCAAAATCAAGCTGAAGCTTGGCGAAGGAATTACTGGCTGGGTAGCCCGTGAGCGCAAGCCAGTCGCAGTTGGAAAGAGCGCCTCCCAAGATCACCGCTTTCGGTACTTCCCGGAGATCAAAGAAGAGGATTACGAGAGTATCCTTTCTGTTCCCCTCGTTGCAAAGAATGAAATGTTTGGCGTTATTAATGTTCGAACCCGCCTCCCACATGACTATACTCGCGCCCAAGTTCGACTTCTTTCAGGCATCGCCAGCCAAGTGGCGGGAGCGATAGAAAAGACGCGCAAAGCTAGGGCAGCCCTTAAGACCTCTGTTCAAATTTCCACACTCTCCGAAGTGAGCCAGGCCATTGCTTCCAACGTCTACATTGACGAAGTGCTGCATCTCTTTGTTGAGCTCACTGCCAAGACAATGAATTACAAAATTGTCACAGTACTTTTGGTGGACAAAGAGCGTGGCGAACTGATTATGAAGGCCACGCAGGCAAAGGACGTTGCATATACCAAAAAGCCCCGACCAAAGATTGGTGAGTCTATTGCTGGCCAGGCCGTGCAGGAGAAGCACACTATAGTCGTTGCCGATGTGCGAAAGCATCCGGGTTACCTATTCCCAGACGTCGCCGCCAAAGCAGGAATATGCTCATTGGCAAGCGTACCCATGTTGATTCAGGGAAATGTAATTGGAGTTTTAAACTGCTACACGGAAAAGCTTCATACATTCACTCCCGAAGAGTTGGCGATATTGAGTGCGCTCGCAACACAGGCAGCTTTTGCTGTGGAACATGCCAAGTTGACGGTGAAAAGTGCCGTAATTCAAGAGATGCACCACCGTGTAAAGAACAACCTTCAGCAGATAGTCAGTCTCGTAAGATTGCAAACTCGATTTAGCAGCAAAGATACAGCCCATCAAGCTCTCGGTGATACCCTAAACCGAATTCTTGCCATTGCCGCCGTACACGAATTGCTTTCTCGGGATGATCTGGATACAGTAAGTGTTAAAAAGATGGCAGAGCAGATTCTTATCGGTACTAAGCAATCGGTCGTTGCCCCTGACAAACATCTCTATACAGTGGTAGAAGGTACAGATATTCAACTTCCGTTGGATCAGGCAACATCGCTTGCTCTCGTCATTAACGAATTGGTCCAAAATGCTGTGGAGCACGGATTTGCAAATCAAAATGAGGGCAGAATTGTCGTTACCATGGAGCAGTCGGAAGAAGAGTTCTGCGTGACAGTGAAGAATGATGGACAGCCATTGCCTGATGATTTCGATGCTTCTCTTACTCCCAGTCTGGGTTTGAGAATTGTAACCGATCTTGTTCGCGGCGGGCTGGGTGGAACCTTCACCATGCGTAATCAAGACGGGATCGCCGCAATCGTCTGTATTCCACGTAGTGCATAGTTGTGTATATTCGCATGACGTAAAAGTGGCTCTTCCATTATTATGGAAGAGCCATTTTGATTTATGCTGTGGTGACATCAAAAGTAAGTTCGTCGTCAGCGACACCTACTTTGATTGTGCAGCCATCCGGGAATTCGCCCCCAAGTATGCCGCGGCCAATCCGAGTCTCCAACTGTCTTTGAATTTGGCGCTTCAAAGGTCGTGCACCGTAGATAGGATCATATCCTGCCTTTGCGAGCCACACTCTGGACGGTTCGGTTAGTTCGAGCTTGATCTCTTTATCCGATAATCTTCGCCGCAACAGCTGAGCTTGAATATCGACAATCTGTTCAATCTCGGCAACTGTTAGAGGTGCAAAGAGTACTGTTTCGTCGATTCTGTTCAGGAATTCTGGTCGGCAAGTTGCCTCCAACTCTTCTTGAACTCGCGTTCGTGCCATTTCATTGATCTCTCCACGCTCATTAACGCCTGAAAGCAGATGTTGGGACCCTATGTTCGACGTCATGATAATTACAGTATTTTTGAAATCGACTGTTCTTCCCTGAGCATCGGTAACGTGACCGTCATCCAATATCTGTAAGAGAACGTTGGAAACGTCCCTGTGTGCCTTCTCAAACTCGTCAAACAGAATAACACAGTAAGGCTTTCTGCGTACCGCCTCTGTTAACTGTCCACCTTCCTCATAACC
>CAISOI010000456.1 GCA_903886985.1 uncultured Chthonomonas sp. | reverse complement strand
GGCATTGTGGGTCAGTTCGAACTGCGCTCGGAAATGGCCCGGTTCTGCCACAGGAAGGATCTTGGCAAGACAGTGACGGTAGTGATGCCCACAGGCGAGACTTTGCAGCGCAGCCTGATCCGCTCGTGGATGCCGGATGGCACAGCTTTTATGCCATATTTACTCTCGGGCGTTCTAATGATGACGTTCTTCAATCAAGGCTTAAATACTGCCGCCGAGGCTATTGCTCAAGGCGCAGGAGTTCTGACTAAAGTTTATGTTCGTCCGGAGGTTTTTGCTATCTCTGCGGCAATTTCAAGCGCAGTAAATTTCGCACTGGGACTCGTTCCGCTGACGCTCGTATTGTTGATTTCCGGAAAGTACCCCGGATTACTTTCTCCGCTAGTTTTAGTGATGATGGCATCGATGGTCATGTTAACGACTGGACTCGGGTTGTTTTTCTCGATTGCATATATCACTTTTGACGATTTTAGAAGTCTTATTCAAATATTGCTGCTAGCTTTGCAATACATGACCCCAGTTTTTTATCCAATAACAGCTCTGGGGCCGCATACGCGAATAGTTATTGAACTGAATCCGCTAACTTCCTTCATAGCAGTTTTCAGACACGTATACGGAGGCAATTATCCGGCAACGGGATTGAACTGGTTAATGATGATTTCTTCTTCAGTTTTGATTTTTATTCTTGGACTTTGGTTCTTCATTAAAAAATGGCCAAAGGCAGTGGCGAAAATATGACAACTGAATCTGTTCTATCCGTATCTGATGTTCACTTGGCGTACAGAAGGTCTAGACATCGAATCACGTCACTAAAACAAACAGCTATTGACACAGTCAAACGAAGAATAGAATTTGAAAAATTCTACGCTTTAAACGGTGTATCAATGCAAGTAAATGCAGGAGAGACGGTCGCGGTCATCGGAAAAAATGGCGCAGGGAAGTCGACCCTCATGAAAGTAGTCGCACGAATTCTGCCTCCGACTTCCGGTCGTGTCGTGGTCCGAGGATCGGTAGCTCCCATGATTGAGCTTGGAGCAGGTTTTAATCCTGAACTAACTGGCGCAGAAAACGTACTTTTGTATGGCACATTGTTGGGTAGGACACCTCAAGTTATGAAGACGAGAATTGAGGCCATCGCCGATTGGGCTGGACTTCATGATTTCATGGACGTTCCGCTAAGAACTTACTCATCAGGAATGATAGGACGACTTGCTTTCTCAATTGCGACAGATACAACTCCTGATTTATTACTTATCGATGAAGTGCTCTCAACGGGTGATCAAGATTTTCAAGAGAAATCGTCAGCGCGAATGAAGACTTTGCTTAATTCAGGGGCTGCCGTACTGCTCGTTACTCACAATTTGGCTGTTGTTAAAGATTTGGCCTCAAGGGCAATCTATTTAGATCGAGGCATTCAAAAAGCATCGGGTGATCCTGAAGAAGTCATCGCGCAGTACCTTGCGGAGATGCACAACTAGGAATGAAAGTTCTCCATGTAATTGCCCGAATGAATGTGGGTGGGACGGCTCGGTATGTGGGGCGTTTGGTAGAAAGTGATCCGCAGGCGTTGCTTGCGACTGGGTTTGTTCAAGGCGCTGAGGCGGAAGACGAGTGCGTTCTTAGCTTGCCCGTTGTGCGTGTTTCACATATGGGACGCGCGATTAATCCTGTGCAAGATTTCTTGGCATTTCTCTCGCTGCGAAAAATTATTCGTTCAGTGAAACCAGACATTGTTCATTCACATACATTTAAAGCGGGTTTGCTTTCTCGATTGGTCGGCGGTTCTTTTAAGCGGGTTCATACATTCCATGGGCACCTC